>CAKUHM010000020.1 GCA_934655835.1 uncultured Collinsella sp.
GTAGAGCAGGAAACTTCATATGCGGTCCTCCCGGGCGCAAGCAAAAGGGCGACCCCTGTCCGGAGTCGCCCTTGTTGAGCTGCTTATGTGCGGCTGTTACTCGGCGTCGTGGTGACGGCGGGGCTTGCGGCCTCCGTTGTCGCCGGGACGGCGCGGACGGTCGCTGCGCTCGGAGCGCTCGCGACGCGGACGCTCACGGCGCTGGAAGTGCTCGCCGTCGCCCTCGGAGGCACCCTCGGCACGAGCCGGGGCCTCGGGCTTGTCAAGACGATCGAGCGAGATCTTGCCGCGATCGTCGACCTCGATGACGACGACCTTGACCTCGTCGCCCACGTTGAGGACGTCCTCGACCTTCTCCACGCGGCCCTTGGCGACGCGGGAGATGTGCAGCAGGCCGTCCTTACCGGGCAGCAGGTTGACGAAGGCGCCGAAGGGCTGGATGGAGACCACACGACCGGTGTACTCCTCGCCCGGCTCAGGAACCTTGATGATGAGCTTGATGCGCTCGACGGCCTGATCGACGGACTCGCCAGTGCCGCCGACAAAAACGGTGCCGTCCTCCTGGATGTCAACCGAAGCGCCGGTCTCGTCCTGGATGCCGCGGATGACCTTACCGCCGGAACCGATGACGTCGCGGATCTTGTCGGTCGGAACCTGAATGGAGACGATGCGCGGAGCGGTGCTGCGCGTGGTGTGGCGCGGCTCGGGGATCACATCGAGCATCTTCTGCAGGATGTAAGCACGACCCTCCTTGGCCTGCTGCAGGGCGCGGGCCAAGATGTCGAAGGTAAGGCCGGTGGCCTTGTTGTCCATCTGCAGAGCGGTAATGCCCTCGGTGGTGCCGGTGACCTTAAAGTCCATGTCGCCCAGGAAGTCCTCGAGACCCTGGATGTCGGACAGGACCACGGTCTTGCCCTCCTCCTGGATCAGGCCCATGGCGATACCGGAGACCGGGCGCTTAATGGGCACGCCGCCGTCCATAAGGGCGAGCGTGGAGCCGCAGGTCGAAGCCATCGAAGAGGAGCCGTTGGACTCCATGACCTCGGAGACGACGCGGATGGCGTAGGGGAACTCGTTCTCGTCGGGGAGCACCGGAAGCAGAGCGCGCTCGGCCAGGTTGCCGTGGCCGATCTCGCGGCGCTTGGGGCTGCCCATGCGGCCGGTCTCGCCGGTGCAGAACGGCGGGAAGTTGTAGTGGTGCATGTAGCGCTTGCCCTCGGTGGGCTCGATGGTATCCAGACGCTGGCCCTCGTTGAGCATACCGAGCGACAGGACGGAAAGCACCTGGGTCTGGCCACGCCGGAACAGACCGGAGCCGTGAACGAGCGGCAGGTAGTTATCCTTCACCATGATGGGGCGAATCTCATCGGCGGCACGGCCGTCGACGCGCTCGCCGGTCTCGACGACCATGGTGCGCATAGCCTTCTTCTCGAGCTTCTTGAGCGCCACGGGAATCTCGCGCTCCCAAGCGGACTGCTCCTCCTCGGTGAACTCGGCACGGATGGACTCCTTCAGAGCCTCGACCTTGCCGATACGGGAGAGCTTGTCGGCGTCGCGAAGGGCGGCTGCCATCTCGTCGTAGTGGGCGAAGATGCGCTCCTGGACCTCCTCGACGGGCTGGTCGAGCGGGTACTCCTTCTTGACGATAGCGCCGTTGACCTGCTCCCACTCGGCGACAAACTCGTCCTGAGCCTGGCAGAAGGCAGCAAGGGCCTCCTGGCCAAACTTCATGGCGGCGAGCATGTCGTCCTCGGAGATCTCCTCGGCGCCGGCCTCGACCATCGAGATGAAGTCGGCAGAGCCGCCCAGCTCCAGGTCCAGATCGGAGTTCTCGCGCTCCTCATAGGTGGGGTTAACGATAAACTCGCCGGTCTCCACGTTGCGGCCGATGCGCACGCAGGCAAGCGGGCCCTCGAAGGGCACGCCGCCGAGCGTCATGGCCAGGGAAGCACCCATGACGTTGATGACGTCAAAGGGGTTGACCTGGTCGGCGACGAGCGAGGTAGCGACGATGTGTACCTCGTTGCGGAAGCCGTCCGGGAAGCTCGGGCGAATCGGACGGTCGATCATGCGCGCGGTGAGCGTGGCCTTCTCGCTGGGACGGCCCTCACGCTTGAGGTAGCCACCCGGGATGCGACCGGCAGCGTACATCTTCTCGTTGAAGTCGACGGTCAGCGGGAAGAAGTCGTAGTTCTTGCGCTCCTTGGAGACGACCACGGTGTCGAGCATCGTGGTGTCGCCCTGCTTGACCAGGCAGGCGCCGGTGGCCTGCTTGGCAAGCTCGCCCGACTCAAAGGTGTAGGTCTTGCCGTACAGCTCAAAGGTCTTGGATACGAGTGTCATTGTTCTCCTTTACCCCGCAGGCCCCTTGCCTGCAGGCTCCTCATGTGACGCGGGCCCCCTGCCCCCGCCACGCTTCAGAGCGTGATTGTTCACGCCCTTACACAAAAAGAGCGCCCCGCTGCGCAGGACGCTCTTAGCATGTACAAATCCTACTGGATGTTGTCGCGGATGCCCAGAGCCTTGATGAGCTCACGGTACTCGACGATGTCGTTCTTCTTGATGTAGGAGAGAAGACGACGACGACGGCCGACGAGCATGAGCAGGCCACGACGGGTGTGGAAGTCCTTCTGGTGGGACTTCATGTGCTCGGTCAGCTCCTTGATGCGCTCGGTCAGGATGGCGACCTGAACCTTGGGGTTGCCGGTGTCGACCGGGGTGTTACCGAACTGAGCAGTCAGCTCTGCCTTGCGCTCTTTGGAAACAGTCATTGTTTCACCTTTCGTTTCTTGTCGCCCGCGGGCGACGCTATTCGCCTCGGACTGGGAAGCCGCCGGTGGAGCGAGCATCCAAGGTCGAGGTACCAACAGGTCGGTATGTTACCACAAGCAGCCCGCGCCTGCGCATCATCACCGACCCAACATGAATTCCATCGCACGGAGCCGCTGATCGGTGTGCGTGGCGGCCCAAACATGCGAAAGCCCCAGCAAAAACGCCGCGGTATGCGGGTCGATCCGCTCGGCCATGAGCGCGTCGAACGTCATGGACATAAGGGCACGCAGCCATGCGACCTCACCGACCGATACCAACTCGGCGCCAGGCACGCTCGAGGCGCACGACCCGCACAGAAGCCCGCCCGCCTGGGCCGAGAAATACGAGAGCATGGGGTCGCCGCACGAGACACAAGCCGAGAAATCGGGCCGATAGCCAATATGCGATAGCAGCTTAAAGACAAACGCCGCCACGAGCAGGTCCATATGTGCCGAATCGAGTCCACTGCCAACAAGCGCGAGCGCCCGCCGCGTAATGGCAAAGGTAAAGGGATCCTCGGCATCCTCGAACGAACACACGCGAGCGACCTCGGCAATCGCGCTTGCGGCACACGTCGCCTCGTAATCGGGCGCAGCACCGAGCGGCGCCTCCATAAGTTCCGCCTGAGAGACCACGTCGAGCGAGCGCCCATGCGCCAGCAGCATATCCACGGTACAGAACAGCTCGCAGCGCGCCGCCAGGCGACCGCCGGGCTTACGCGCTCCCTTTGCCACGGCACGCACCTGCCGCCCCCGCTCGTCGAGCATCGTCAAGATCAGGTCGGTTTCCTTGAGCTTGGTCTTGTCGAGGACGAGCACCTTCGTGCGATATGTGCGAGAACCTGCCATTGACGCGGACTAATCTTCGGCGTTATAGCCAAAGCGGCGGATCTGCGCCTCGTCATCGCGCCAGCCGGCCTTGACCTTCACATCCAGCTCCAAAAAGACCTGGGTGCCAAAGATACGCTCAAGGTCACGACGCGCGTCGATGCCGATATGCTTGATCATCTCGCCACCCTTGCCGATGATGATGCCCTTCTGGCCCTCGCGCTCCACGTAAATCGTGGCGTGTACGCGCAGGACCTTCTTGGTCTGCTCGAGCGCGTCGCAGATAACGCCCACGGAGTGCGGGATCTCGTCGCGGGTGCGGCGCAGGACCTTCTCGCGCACAAACTCGGCAACGAGCGTCTCGTCAGACGCGTCGGTGCCCATGTCCTCGGGGAACCAGCGCGGGCCCTCGGGCAAAAAGTGTGCGACGGTCTCGATAAACGCATCGACGTTAAAGTTCTTGACAGACGACGTCACGATCTCGTCGTCATATTCCATGAGCTCGTGAGCAGCCTTGAGCTGCTCCATAACCTGGGCGGGATCGGCCTCGTCGGCCTTGGTGAGCACCAGGACCTTTTTGCAGCGGGCGCTCTTAACACGCTCGGCAACCCAGGCGTCTCCCCTGCCGATGGGCTTGGTGGCATCGATCAAAAACGCGACGACGTCCACGTCGTTGAGCTCAAACAGGGCGCTCTTGTTAAGCTCGGAGCCCAGGCCGTCCTTGGGCTTGTGGATGCCCGGGGTATCGACAAAGACCAGCTGGTAGCCGGGGCGATTGACGACGGCACGCATACGGCGGCGCGTGGTCTGGGCCACCGGCGAGGTGATGGCGACCTTCTTGCCGTAGCAGGCGTTGAGCAGCGTGGACTTGCCGGCGTTGGGACGGCCGACCAGGGCAACAAAGCCGCTGCGGAAGCCGGGTTCCACGTCACCAAAGCCCGCGAGACTTTCGTCCTCGTCGCACAGGGCGTCGAGCTCCTCATCGCTCATGCCCTCAAACGGGTCGAACTCCTCGACTTCCTCAAACTCCTCGCCATCCACCGCGTCCAGGGACTCGTCGTCCAGAATCTCATCGGCAGGCTGCATATTGTCGGACATGGGAATCCCTTTCTAAATAAAGCCGAGCGCGTGGGCAAAAACCAAAAGACCCACGATTGCGGCGGTAATGGAAAGAACGTAGACAGAAGCGGCGGCGATATCCTTCGCGCGCTTGGCCAGCGGATGCAGCTCCTGGGTTGCCAGGTCGACGATCGCCTCCATGGCGGTGTTGCACAGCTCGCCGTGAATCACCAGGCCGCAGCAGATGATGACCGTACCCCACTCGGCAATGTCGAGCCCCACGATGCAGCCGGCAATGACAGTGCACACACCGGCCACGAGCATGACCTTAATGTTGCGCTCGGTCTTAACGGCGGTAACGAAGCCCTCCATGGCATAGGAGAACGACTTTAAAAAGGACGGATGGTCCTTGTTCGATCCGGGAATCATAGACGGCTCCTAGTCGTGGGCATGGTTGGTGATGGGACCGACGTGAACGAGCTTGGGATCCTCACCGCGCTCGAGCGCCAGATCGCGCAGGATAGCGTCCTCACGCGCCTCCATGACCTCGGCCTCGTCGTCCTCAATATGATCGTAGCCTAGCAGGTGAAGCATGCCGTGCACGAGCATCAGGCGGCACTCGTCGGCGAGGCTGTTGCCAAAACCGGGGGCTTGGCGGGCAATGACCTGCGGGGCCAGGATAATATCGCCGAGCTCGAGCGTCTCATCGGCAGGGATATCCTCGTCAAAAGCCGAGTCGCACTCAAACGAGAGCACGTCGGTCGTGCGATCGATACCGCGCCATTCGTGGTTGAGCTCATGCATCTCGTCCTCATCGACATACGAAAGGGAGATCTCAACCTCACGCTCAACGCCCTCAGCGGCAAGCACAACCTCGCAGATGTGCTCCACCTCGGGGGCTTCGAGCAGCGTATCGAGCTCGGCATCGTTGCTGATCAATACACTCAACGGGACTCCTTTCGGTCGCGCGCACGCTGCTCGCGCGCATCGTCGTATGCATCATAGGCCTCAACGATACGGCCCACCAGGGCATGGCGCACCACATCGGCGCGCTCCAGGTGCGAAAACGCCACATCGTCGACGCGGCCCAAAATTCTCTCGACATCGGCCAGGCCGCCGCGACGACCCACCAGGTCGCGTTGGCTCAGGTCGCCGGTGATCACGAATTTGGAATTAAAGCCCAGACGCGTCAGGAACATCTTCATCTGCTCGGGCGTCGTGTTTTGCGCCTCGTCGAGCACCACGAAGGCATCGCTCAGCGTTCGACCGCGCATATAGGCGAGCGGGGCGATCTCGATCACGCCACGCTCCATAAGCTCATCGGTGCGTTCGCGATCCATCATGTCAAAGAGGGCATCGTAGAGCGGACGCATGTAGGGATCGATCTTTTCCTCGAGGGTGCCGGGCAAAAAGCCCAGGTTCTCCCCCGCCTCGACAACCGGACGCGTCAAGATCAGACGGCCCACCTCGTGGCGCTTGAGCGCGGCAACGGCGAGAGCCATGGCCAGATAAGTCTTACCGGTACCGGCTGGACCCAGGCCAAACGTGATGGTATGCGAGCGGATGGCATCCACATAGCGCTTTTGCCCAAGCGTCTTGGGGCGAATGACGCGGCCGCGATACGAAAGCAGCACGTCATCGCGAAGCGACGTAGCCTCGTGCTCACCGTCGCGCAAGACGGCCAGGCAGCGAGAGACATCGTCAGCAGACAGCGTGCGCCCGGCGGCCGCCTCGCGAAAAGCGTGTTCGAAAAAACGCGCCACGAGCTCGACCTCGTCCGGGTCACCGCTCACGGCGATACTATCGCCACGGGCGATCACGTGAGCGCGAACCAAACTCTCGAGCGCACGAAGGACGCCGTCGCCGGCGCCCAAAACGCGCGAGGGATCAATTCCCTCGGGAACGGTAAGTCTAATCTTCGAGGCTTCCATGGACCTCCCTGCGCGCATGGACCAAGCCGGAATCATCGACTCCGATGATAGCAACATCGAGCAGGCACGGGGCTGTAAGTCCACAGGTATCGTCAAGACGGGCATGATGGAACGAACCGAGCGTCAGGTTGTCACCATACTCGAGCACGGCACGCTCGACAGTGCCCACGCGACGACGAGCATCGGCAATAGCGAGCTCCTGCGCCGTGTCTCGCATACGACGGCTGCGCTCGGCCATAACCTCGGGCGGCACCTGGTCGGGCATGTCGGCAGCAAGGGTACCGGGACGCTTGCTGTAGCGGAACACGTGCATACGCGAGAAACCCACACGGCGGCACAGCGCCAGCGACTCCTCGAACTCCTCGTCCGTCTCGCCGGGAAAACCAACGATAACGTCGCACGAAAGCGACGCCTGCGGAAGGTTGGCACGAATCATGCGCACCGTGTCCTCAAAGGCCTCAGCGCTATAGGGACGACCCATGCGATGCAGGGTCGCCGTGCAACCGGACTGCACGGGCAGGTGCAAAAACGGCGCAATACGCTGCGGATAGCGAGCCATCACCTTGAGCAGGCGCTCGGAAATATCCATGGGCTCCACCGAGGAGATGCGCACATGGGCGATCTCGGTGCGCTCCATGATTGCCTCGAGCAGCTCGTCGATCTCGACATGCTCGTCGGTCGCGCTCTTGCCGTCATAGGCGCCCAGGTTCACGCCAGTCAGCACCACTTCGGGCACGCCGGCCTCCTGCGCCTCGCGCACCTGATCGAGCACGGACTCGACGGGCACGGAGCGCTCGGGGCCGCGGGCCTTCCACACGATGCAGTAGGTGCAGCGATGGTTGCAGCCATCCTGGATCTTCACGCCCAGGCGCGAGCGACCGAGCGCATCAACCACCTCGCCATCGCTGCAGGCGGGAACGCTATCGGATTCGACGCCCAGTACCTCGCAGACGCGCTCGGCGACGTCAATCTTGGACGGCTCGGCGATCACACGGTCCGAGAGCTCCAGCAGCTCCTCGGGGTGCAGGTTGACCACACAGCCGGTGACGACCACGTAGGGCTCACCCGGATAGGCAAGCGCGTGACGGACGGCCTTGCGGGTCTTAGCCTCGGCCTCGCCCGTAACGGCGCAGGTATTGATGACGATCAGCTCGGCATCCTGGGGCTCCACCATCGCAAAGCCCAGGCGCATAAGATCGGCAGTGATACGGTCGGACTCAACCCGGTTGACACGGCAGCCGAGGTTGACGACAGAAATATGGGGTGCGAGCACACGGGCTCCTTAATCGAGGATGTCGTCGAGGGCACTCTTGATACGGTCGGTCACCGACTTCTTACCGAAAGCGACGTCATCGCCCATCTCATCGGCAAAAGCACGGAGCAGTTCGCGTTGCTTATTGGAAAGATTGGTGGGAACGACCACGCGCAGTTGCACGATCAGGCGGCCACGCGAACCGCCACCGCCAATGCGCGGCATGCCGTAATTATTGACGCTCACGGTGTCGCCGTACTGGGCGCCGGCGGGAACCGTCACCTTAACGACCTCGTCGGGCATAATGCCCTCGACCTCAATCTCGCAGCCGAGCGCAGCCTGCGCAATCGAGATATCGCTCACCAGGTACAGGTCATCACCGTTGCGCTTAAAGCGCTCATGGTCGGCAACGCGCACGTTGACGATCAGGTCGCCCGAAGGCTCGCCGCGAAGGCCGGCCTCGCCAAAGCCGCTCACACGCAGCTGGCGACCGGTCGAAACGCCGGCGGGAATATCGATGTCGATCTTTTCGTGCGAAGGCGTGCGGCCCTGACCGTCGCAGGTCTCGCAGGGATGGTCGATAACCGTGCCCTCGCCATGGCAGTCGGGGCAAGGCGAGGAAGACTGAACCTGGCCCAAAAACGATCGCTGAACCGTCGTGACGTAGCCCGTACCGTGACAGCGACTGCACTGCTTTTCCTGTGCACCCTCGGCCCTACCGGTACCGTTGCAGTCCTCGCAAGGAGCAAGGCGATCATAGCTGATCGTCTTTTTGCAGCCGAGTGCCGCCTCCTCGAGCGTCACCGAAAGCGAGATGGCCATGTCACGTCCGCGACGACGCTCACGACGGCTGCGAGCGCCACCACCGGCGCCACCGCCAAAGAACGACGAGAACAGGTCGTCCATGCCCATGCCACCAAAGATATCGTTGATGTCGACATAGCCCGAACCACCAGGACCGTCGGCAGTGCCGTAACGGTCGTAGTTAGCACGCTTCTGCTCATCGGAAAGAACGGAATAGGCCTCGTTGAGCTCCTTGAACTTGGCCTCGGCCTCGGGATCGTCCGAAACATCCGGATGTACGGTACGGGCCTTCTTTAAAAACGCACGCTTAATCGTCCGCGCGTCGGCATCCCTGTCGACGCCAAGCACCTCGTAGTAATCCCTATTTTCCGACACGACCGAATCCTTCCAACTTTCATTATTGTCACAGTGCGTCCTATACCCAAGCTGGGCCGACCGCAAACAGAGGGTTTGATGTTATTGCATTTGGTACGGCGAAAGCATGGCCCGTTGCGAGCAGCTCGCAAACCAAACCGACACGAGCGCGAACATGAAGCCGTTGGCAAAACCGTTGGCAAACTGCATCGCACCGCGCTTCCACCACAGCAGGCTGCGATGAAGCACACCGTCCGAAAGCACCATGAACAGGCCCATGGTAAAGGGGATAAAGCACATCACGGCAAAGGCCGAGAACACGCCCGAGATGGCCGACAGCACCAAAAACGGCGCCACAATGCCCATCAGGTAAAAACCGGTACGAGCTTTGCCTTCCAAGCGCTCGGCCTCAACATGGGCGCGGCCGACCAGGTCGCCGCCCGCGGCACCGTTAGTGCCAGCATGGCCCATGCCGCTAATGCGGACCTCGTCGCCATCGTGCGTGCCGGCAGGAAACTCAATCGTCTGCTCGGAGGTCACACGGGTTCGCCCGCTGCCACCGCAATCGGGGCAGGGGTCGGCCACGACCTTACCGGAACCGCCGCACTCGGGGCAGACCGACTGGAACGTGCCCGCACCAAACAGGAAGGACAGGTCGACGTCGATGTGGCCGCGGCCACCGCAGCTCGGGCAGGTATGTGCATGCTCGGACGAAACAGAGCCCGAGCCGCCGCAGTGACCACAGGTATCGAAGCGCGTGTAGCGGACGGTCTTGCGGGCACCGCCCTTGGCCTCCTTGGCGTCGAGTTTGATATCGACGACCACGTTGGCGCCGTTCTCGGGATTGTAGGCAGCCTGGCCGCGACGCTGCTGGCCCCAGGCGCCACCAAAGGGAAAGCCGCCCTCAAAGGGATTGCCATAGCCCGTGTTGCCGGCGTAGCCGCCACCATAGGGCGAAGCCGTAGGAGCACCGGCAAATGGATTGCCGGAACGCATGGCGTCGTAGCGCGCACGTTTTTGCTCATCCGAAAGCACGGCGTAAGCCTCGGAAACCTCTTTAAACTTTTCCTCGGCATCCGGCTCTTTATTGACGTCCGGATGGAGCTTACGGGCCTTTTGCTGGAAGGCCTTTTGAATATCACGCGAGGTGGCGTCCTTGGAGACACCCAGAATCTCGTAGTAATCTTTTTCGTTCATCGTCGCCATGCGCGGCAACCTCCTGCTCACAGCAGCGTATATATTTCGGTAATTCTACCCGAGCGGCCTAAGCTAGATCCCAAAACAGCTCGAACAGAACATTTCCATCGAGCCAGCCCAGATGGGTCGGCGCCAGACAAGCTCGAACATGGCCCGCGACAACATCTGCCGAAGTGAAGGGTCCCTCATGGACCCCGAGCGTCTCGGGCACCCAAGTGGCAAGACCCAATTCGAGCGCGCGATCGCAGGCAGCTGCCAGCTCGCCCGTTGGGATGACACAAGCTGCACGAGCCAACAGGTCGGACGCAACACCGCGCGTCATGCGACAAGCGAGCATCAAATCTTCGGCGACAGCCTCGCGCTGCGACAGATATTCGGCCTCGAACGCCGTCGCGTCATCGTTACGTTGCACCAGACGCACGCGGTACGCATCGCCTCGAGAAGACACGCCGGGGAACAAACCTGCAAGACGGTCGAAATCCTCGTCGTCGAGCATGCCCGCGGCAGAACGACCCAGGCCCAGGTAGCCCCGTCCGGTCCAGTAGGCAATGTTATGGGCGCACTCATGGCCGTCGAGCGCGTAGCTTGCCACCTCATACGGATGATAGCCGGCCGCACCCAGGCGCTCACGCGCCGCATCCATGCACGAAGCCTGAAAATCCTCGTCGGGCTCGAGCGACTCGTTACGGCACGCCATGCGATAGAGTGGCGTACCCTCCTCGAGCGTGAGCGGGTAGACCGACACATGATGAGGCGCCGCCGCCAACACGCCATCGAGCGTGCTCCGCCAGCTTGCGGCCGTCTGCCCGGGAAGGCCACACATCAGGTCGCACGACACATCGAGACCAGCGTCCTTCACCGTCGCGATAGCCGCAAGTGCGCGATTAGCATCGTGAATGCGGCCAATAGCAGCCAGCTCGGTATTGTCGAGGGTTTGCACGCCCAGAGAGATGCGCGTGACACCCGCCTCGGCAAGCGCGGTGGCGAGCTCGGCGGTCAGCGACTCAGGATTGGCTTCGCAAGTAAATTCAACGGGCTTGCACCACATGGAGATACGACGGGCAAGTTTCACCAGGCGCTCCCCAGCCAGTGAGGGCGTGCCGCCGCCAATATAGACCGTGCGGACCTGCGCAAGCGCCCCGGCGTCGCCAAAGGAATCGAGGCGCGCATACAGCTGCTCAAAATAGGAATCGAGCGCAGCATTCAGGCCGCACGGCGCGAAGCTGCGCGAGTCGAAGTCGCAGTAGCGGCACTTTTGAGCGCAAAACGGTACGTGCACGTACAGCGCGGTAACGGCCACCCTTAGGCCTCCAGCGGATGCGCGGGCACCGACTCGCCGGCGGCAAGCGCTGCCTCACAGGCCACCACATCGCGTTCGATATCATCGACCAGCGCCATAAACTCCTCATACGAGGAGCAGCGCACCACCTGAGCGCGCCAGGCGGCGGCATGGGGCATGCCTTTGAGATACCAGCTCGCGTACGTACGGGCACGCGACATGAGCGGCAACAGTTCGTGCGTGAGCGTCAGGTGCTCGCGCAGGGCGTCCAGGCGCTCGGCCGAGCTGCGCGACGGCACCGGCGTGCCATCGAGCGCAAGGGCGCGTGCATCGCCAAACACCCACGGATTGCCGTAGATGCCGCGCGCGATAAACACCGCGCTGGCGCCCGAGCTGCTCAAATGTTCAGCCGCATCCTCGGCCGAGAACACATCGCCCGAACCAATCACGGGAATCTCGACCGCGTCGGCGACCTCATCGACGACCGACCAATCGGCCTGGCCTGTATAGAGCTGCGTGGCGCAACGACCGTGAACGGCAACTGCGGCGGCGCCGGCGCCCTCGAGCATCTGGGCAAACGTCGCGGCATTGCGGTCCTCGGCATAAAAGCCCTTGCGGATCTTTACGGTCACGGGCACATGAGCCGCACCCACCGCGGCCTCGACAATCTTCTCGGCCAGGTCGGGCGTGCGCATGAGCGCCGAGCCCTCGCCCTTGGTAACGACCTTGCGGGCGGGACAGGCCATGTTGATATCGATGAGCGACAGGCGATCGCCCACGCGCTCCTCGACGGCAGCGACGGCGCTCGCAAACTGATCGGGTTTGGAGCCAAAGAGCTGCACGCAAATCTGCTGCTCCTCGTCGGCCGGCAGCACCAGGCGCCACGTCTTATTGCTGGCATAGGCAAGGCCCGCCACGCTCACCATCTCGCTGTAGGCAAAGTTGGCACCGCGACGGCGGCACATGATGCGATAGGCGGGGTCGGTTACGCCCGCCATGGGAGCCATAAGGAACGGCTGCTCGGCATACGCGCCCAGCAGCCGCTTGCTGTATTCAGAAAGCGCCATGAACCTACTCGTCCACCTTGAGGATCGCCATAAACGCCTCCTGCGGGACCTCGACCGAGCCGATGGCCTTCATGCGCTTCTTGCCCTCTTTCTGCTTCTCGAGCAGCTTGCGCTTACGCGAGATATCGCCGCCGTAGCACTTGGCCAAAACGTCCTTGCGGCGCGCCTTGACGGTGGAGCGTGCGATGATCTTGTTGCCGATGGCGCCCTGGATAGGCACCTCGAACAGCTGGCGCGGGATAATCTCCTTGAGCTTGTCGCACAGGCCGCGGGCAAGACCGTAGGCCTTGTCCTTGTGCACGATAAACGACAGCGCGTCCACCTCATCGCCCGAAAGCAGGATGTCGAGTTTGACGAGCTCGGAGGGACGGTACTCGTTGAACTCGTAGTCGAGCGAGGCATAGCCCTTGGTGCGACTCTTGAGCTGGTCGAAGAAGTCCAAGATGAGCTCGGCGAGCGGCATGTCGAAACGCATCTCGACCGATTTGCTCGTCAGATGGATCATATCGGTCGTGATGCCGCGATGCTCGATGGCGAGCTGCATGACGGCACCCGTGTACTCAGGCGGGCAGATGATCTTGGCCTTGAGATAGGGCTCCTCGATACGCTCGATGCGCGTGGCCTCGGGAAGATCCTGCGGGCTGCGAACGTCAATCATCTCGCCATCGGTCTTGTAGACGTGATAGTCCACCGAGGGGCTCGTGGCAATGAGGTCCAGGTTGAACTCACGCTCCA
>CAKUHM010000021.1 GCA_934655835.1 uncultured Collinsella sp.
TGTCGTCGGGCTTGCCACTCGCCTGTCGAACGTCAAATACGAGCGCCACGGGCTATACCTCCAGTGGCACGATCTTGGTGCCATGGAGCTCAGACACGCCCAGTTTCGCCGCAACCACATCGCGGTTGGCCGTGGTAATCCCGCCGCCGGGAAGGATGGTCAAACGATCGCCAGCATACTCGATTAAACGAGTCAGGTGATCGAAATTGTCCTCGATCGGTGTGCCGGCCGCGCCACCATGCGTCAGGATGCGCGCAACGCCGCAGTCGGCAAGCGTGTCAATTGCGTCGAGCTGAGCCTCGGGCGAGAGCTGGTCAAATGCCATATGGAAGGTGATGTCGACGGACTCGCGCTTGCATTCCTCGGTCGCGCAACCTGCAGCCATCACGAGGGCACCGAGCGTGAGTTCATCGAGCGCCCAGCCGCCGGCGCAGGGCTTGCAGCATCCAAAGACCAGGCCGTCAACGCCGGCACTCACGGCAAGGCCCAGGTCCATCTCCATCATGCGCAGCTCGTCTTGGTTGTAATGAAAGTCGCCACCACGCGGGCGAATCATGCACATCACCCGTGCACCATGCTCGTGAGCATAGTTGACCGTAGCGCTGATGACGCCGGCCGAAGGCGTGGTGCCACCGACGGCGAGGTTGTCGCACAGCTCGATGCGCCCCGCACAGGCCTCGATGGCTGCCGGCACCCGTTCAAAGTTCTCGGCACAAAACTCGTACAGCATAGATAGACCCCCAAAGGCAGCAAGTGTTTTCCGACGGGCATTGTCGCACGCCCCCATGAAGTTGCGGTGGAATAGGGACTGCCTTGGCGTCTAGAGCCCTCATTTAGTCCCTATTTCACCGCAACTAAAAAAGGGGCGCTGACCGAGATAGTCAGCGCCCCTTTGTTGAACGGATTAACCGCCAAGATAGGCTTTGCGGACGTTGTCGTCATGCAGGAGCTCTTGACCGGTGCCGGTCATGGTGATCTTACCGGTCTCGAGCACGTAGCCGCGCGTGGCGATCGAAAGCGCCATCTGCGCGTTCTGCTCGACCAGAAGCACCGTGGTGCCGGCCTTGTGCAGATCCTCGACAATCTGGAAGATCTGCTCAATCAGAATCGGCGCCAGGCCCATGGAGGGCTCGTCGAGCATGAGCAGCTTGGGGTTGCTCATAAGGGCGCGGCCCATAACGAGCATCTGCTGCTCGCCGCCCGAAAGGGTGCCGGCGACCTGGCGACGGCGCTCCTTCAGGCGCGGCAACCGTGGACTTGGGCTGCGTGTAGGCACCCATCTCCAGGTTCTCCTCGACCGTCATCTGCAAAAAGGCGCGACGGCCCTCGGGCACCTGAGCCAGGCCCTTGCTCACCAGCTTGTCGGCGGGCGTATGGGTAATATCCTCGCCCATAAACTTGATGGAGCCGGTTTTGGAGCGCAGCAGGCCCGAGACGGTCTTAAGCGTCGTGGACTTGCCGGCACCGTTGGCGCCGATCAGGGCCACGATCTCGCCCTCGTTGACGTTAAAGGAGATGTCCTTGATGGCGTGGATGGCGCCGTACCAGACGTTGATGTTGTAGACGGAAAGCATCGGCTCTGCCATTTAGTTCTCCCCCTTATCCTGCTTGCCCAGATACGCCTCGATAACGGCGTCGTTGTTCTGGATTTCCTCGGCCGTGCCCTTGGCGATGACCTTACCAAAGTTAAGCACGCAGATGCCCTCGCAGATGTTCATGACGAGCGACATATCGTGCTCGATGAGCATGATGGCGATGCCGAAGGTGTCACGGATCTTGACGATGTTCGCCATGAGCTCGGCGGTCTCGGACGGGTTCATGCCGGCGGCAGGCTCGTCGAGCAGCAGCAGCTTGGGGTTGGTGGCAAGCGCGCGGACAATCTCCAGGCGACGCTGGGCGCCGTAAGGCAGCGAGCCGGCCTGCTCGTTTGCCAGATGCTCCATATCAAAGATGGACAGCAGCTCCATGGCGCGCTCGTGGGCGGCCTTCTCGTGCTTCCAATACGTCGGCAGGCGCAGCACGCCCTCAAAACCGGAATAGCGCTCCTGGTTGTGCAGACCGACCTTAACGTTATCCTCCACCGTCATGGTGTTGAACAGGCGGATGTTCTGGAAGGTACGGGCGATACCCATGCGGTTGACCTGGTAGACGGACTTGCCCGAGGTGTCCTCACCGTCGAGCAGAATGGTGCCATGCGTGGGCTGGTACACCTTGGTGAGCAGGTTGAAGACCGTGGTCTTGCCGGCGCCGTTGGGGCCGATCAGACCGGCGATCTCGGTCTTGCCGATGGTGAGGCTAAAGTCGTCGACCGCCTTAAGGCCGCCGAACTCAATGCCCAGGTGAATGCACTCGAGCGCCGGGCGCTCGCCCAGGTCGCGGTCGGGAACGATGGCGCCAGAAGGATACGGGACCATCTTGCCCTTGTTGAACTCAAACTTACTGGGCATCGGCTGCCACCTCCTTCTTGGGAGCAAAGCGGTCCTTAACGCGTGCGAAGAACGCCTTGATCTGCGGGTTGTTGGTGCAGACCATGACCAGAATCAGCACGATGGCGTAGATGAGCATGCGGTAGTCCGAGAACTGACGGAGCAGCTCGGGGAGCACCGTGAGCAGCGCTGCGGCGATGACGGAGCCGCGCATGTTGCCCAGACCGCCCAGGACCACGAACACCAGGATGAGAATCGAGGTATTGAAGTCGAACTTGGTGGCGGAGAGCTGCGAGAAGTTACCACCAAAGAGGGCTCCGGCGGCACCGGCGAGGGCAGCGGAAACCACGAAGGCGATCATACGGTACTGGGTGACGGAGATGCCCACAGACTCGGCAGCGATCTTGTTATCGCGCACGGCCATGATGGCGCGGCCGGTACGGCTGCGGACCAGGTTGAGCACGATCACGAGCGCGACCATGACCAGGATGGCGCCGGCAAGGAAGGTCGAATAGGTCGACACGCCCGAGGCGCCCTGGGCGCCCTTGATGATGGCGGTTCCGTCCTCGAGCAGGTGCAGGTCGTCAATCGTTGAGTTGCCCGTGATGTTAAAGATCACGTGCAGGCCGTGGGAGTCGACGCCCACGATGAGGCAAGTAACGATCTCTTTGATGATCTCGCCAAAGGCCAGCGTCACGATGGCCAGGTAGTCGCCGCTCAGGCGAAGGACCGGGATGCCGATCAAGAAGCCCAGGATGGCCGCGGCGATGGCGCCGACCACGATGCTGATGATGAGGCGCACAGGATCGGAGGGAACGGCGCTCTCGAGGGCGACCGCGGTGACGATACCCGTGTAGGCACCGACACTCATAAAGCCCGCGTGGCCCAGCGACAGGTCGCCTGCGATACCGACGAGGAGGTTAAGCGAGATGGCCATGACGATGTAGGCCGTAATGGGAACCAGCTGACCGGCGATCATGCGCGGGATCATGTGGTTGGACTGCATAAAGAACACGATGGCGAAGGCCACGATGCACATGGCGTACGTGACAAAGTCGTGACGCGTCTGCTTGTCTTTAAGGAACTTCATAACGCTCACCTACACCTTCTCGGGGACGTACTTGCCCAAGAGGCCGGCAGGCTTGACGAGCAGGACGATGATCAGAACGCCAAAGACGATGGAGTTGGCAAGGCTCGTGGAAATGTAGGCCTGTGCCATCGCCTCGATGATGCCGATGAGAATGCCACCGACAAAGGCGCCGGGGATGGAGCCGATGCCACCGAAGACGGCGGCGTCGAAGGCCTTGATGCCGGGCATGGCGCCCGTCGTGGGCTGCAGGACCGGCGAGTAGGAGCACAGCAGCACGCCGGCGATGGCGGCAAGGGCAGAGCCGATGGCAAACGTCATCGAGATGGTGCGGTTGACGTTGATGCCCATGAGCTGAGCGGCGGCCTTGTCCTCGGACACGGCGCGCATGGCCTTGCCCATCTTGGTGTTGCCCGTAAAGAACATCAGGCCGGCCATGATAACCAGGCAGGCGACGATGGTGACGAGCGAGACGGCGCTCACGTTGTACTTGGCCAAGAACTCCGGCACCGGGAAGGTGACGAGCGAAGTAAAGTTCTTGGGCGTGGCGCCCCACAGAAGCTGGGCAGCGTTCTGCAGGAAGTAGGACACGCCGATGGCCGTGATCAGAACGGCCAGCGGGCCCGCCTGGCGCAGCGGCTTGTAGGCCAGACCCTCGATGAGAACACCGAGAACCGTGCAGACCGCGCAAGAGAGAATTACAGATGCCCAGCCCGGAAGGCCGAGATACGACGTGGCGCAGAACGAGACATAGGCACCGACCATGATGACGTCGCCGTGAGCGAAGTTCAGCATCTTGGCGATACCGTAGACCATGGTGTAGCCCAACGCGATGATGGCGTAGACGCTGCCCATGGACAGGCCGTTGACCAGGTATTGGATAAAGACCGTCATGTTCCACATCCCCCTTTCGAATAGGTTTCCAGTTACTGTATGAAACAGGGACGTTACACTGTCCCTAGATACCAAGCAAGCAGGGAAGGCCAAAACCTCCCCTGCTTGGGATCAAAACCGCTCTATGTAAGGCGGCCTATTAGGCCTGTACGTACTTGCCGTCGGTGATGACGTACGCCGTCGGGTCCTTCTGGACCTGGCCCTTGTCGTTCCAGGAAAGCTTGCCGGTCAGACCGTCAACGGTGATCTTGAGCATAGCCTCGGGCAGCTTCTCGGCGACCTCGGTGGGGTCGGCGTCGACGCCCAGGCCGGCCTCCTTGAGAGCCTCGACCACTGCGTGCACGCCATCGTAGGCGTCGGCGGCAAACTGGTCGGGGGTATCGCCGTACTTATCCTTGTAAGCGTTGACGAAGTCGGCGTTCTTCTCGTCATCGGCGGAGAACGGGGTCATGAGCAGCAGACCCTCGGCAAGGGAGGTGTCGAAGCCCTCCACGCCCAGGATGCCGTCCATGCCGTCGCAGCCCATCATCTTGACGTCGTAGCCCATGTCCTTGGCGTTCTTGAGCAGGACAGACGCCGGCGTGTAGTAGATCGGCGCGAAGATCATGGTGGCGCCGGCCTGCTTGGCCTTGGTGAGCTGGTTGGTGAAGCTCGTGGAAGAGTCGTCCTTAAAGGTTTCCTCGTCAACGATCTCGAGCTTGGACTCAGCGGCCTGGGCCTTAAAGGCATCGGCAATGCCCGAAGAATAGGCGTCACCGGAGTTATAGAAGAGCACGAACTTCTCGTCCGCATACTTCTGAGCCAGGAACTTGGCAGCGTTGACGCCCTGGTTGGGGTCGGTAAAGCAAACCTGGAAGACGCAATCCTTGCCCTTGGTGACGTCCTCAGAAGACGCGGACGGGGTGATCATGAACGTCTCGGGGTCCTTGCCGCACTCGGCGGCAACGGCAACCGATGCGCCCGTGGTGGTCGGGCCGACGAGGGCCTGCATACCCCAGTCCAGAAGATTATTAAAGGCGTTGACGGCCTTCTCGCCGTCGGCCTGATCGTCCTCGGCCTTGCTGGCAAGCGGAAGCTCCTTGGTGGAGAAATCCTTGCAGCCAAGCTCGACGGCCTGAGTAACGGACTTGCCATAGGAGGCATTTGCACCGGTCAGCGGGCCGATGGTACCGATCTTAAACGAAGCGTCGCCCGAAGCGGAACCGCTATCGCCGCCGTTGGAGGAGCAGCCAGCTAGAATAGACATCGCCCCCAGACCTGCTGCGCTCGCGATAACGCTCCTGCGATTCATAACAGGGTTCAATGACTTACCGGTGAGGCTCGACATGCGGCTCTCCTCTCAAATCTCGTCGGGTTTCGATTACCCGACAGGCCATCCTTCGCCGTGTTCGGCGTTCGCAAAATAGTAGACGCTTTAGTTAAGAAAAGTGGTGATTATTTCAACTTTTCTTTGGGTTTGTCCTTTTATCCATATTTCTGCGTATTTTTATCGCTTTATGCAGTTACGCCACTTTATTGTGTAAAAGTAATGTTTCCATTCTGTTACAAGCGTCCTCGCCCTGAATAAAAGAGCCTCACCGGTTGCGTTTTATACGCTCTTAGGCGGCGATGTACTTGCCGTCCTGAATCACATAGGCCGTAGCGGGCTTCTCGACCTGGCCCTCGTCGTTCCAGGTGAGTTCGCCGGTCAGGCCATCGATCTTGATCTTGCGCATGGCCTTGGCAAGGTCGGCGGCAATGTCGGCACCGTCGGCCGTCGTGTCGATGCCAGCCTTGTCGATAGCCTCGGCGATCGCGTGGACACAGTCGTAGGCGTCGGCGGCAAACTGGTTGGGGATCTCGTCGTACTCCTCCTTGTATGCCTTGACGAAGTCGGCGTTCTTCTCGTCGTCGGCGGAGAACGGCGTCATGAGCAGCACGCCCTCGGCAAGCGAGGTGTCGAAGCCCTCCACAGAGAGCAGGCCGTCCATGCCGTCGGTGCCCATGAGCGTCATGTCGTAGCCCATGTCCTTGGCGTTCTTGAGCAGAACGGACGCCGGCGTGTAATAAATCGGCGCAAAGATGAGCGTGGCGCCGGCCTCCTTGGCCTTGGTCAGCTGGTTGGTAAAGCTCGTGGAAGAGTCGTCCTTAAAGGTCTCGGTGTCGACGATATCGAGCTTGGACTCCTTGGCCTGTTCGGCAAAGGCATCGGCTACGCCCGAGCTGTACGTGTCGCCGGAGTTATAGAACAGGGCGATCTTGGCGTCCGCATACTTCTCGGCCAAGAACTTCGCGGCACTCGTGCCCATGGTGGGGTCGGTGAAGCAGACCTGGAAGACCGTGGTCTTGTCCTTGGTAACGTCGAGCGACGAGGCAGAAGGCGTGACCATGAGCATGTCGTCGGCAATCTCGCCCGAGACGGCGACGGCGGCACCGGTGGTGACGGGGCCGACGAGCGCCTGCATGCCCCAGTCGCACAGGGTATTGAAGGCGTTGATGGCCTTCTCGCCGTCGGCGACGTCGTCCTCGGACTTAAGCGAGAGCTTGAGGTCCTTGGTCGAGAAATCCTTGACGGCGAGCTTGGCACCCTTCTCGACCGAGACGCCATAGGTTGCCGCGGCACCGGTCAGAGGGCCGATGACACCGATCTTGAATGCGCCGTCTTCATCGGCGGAGCCGCCATCCGAGCCACCCGAGGAGCAACCGGCAAGCGCGACGGTACTGCCGAGCGCGGAGGCGCCGGCGAGGAAGTTCCTACGGCTGAGCGTGCTGTTGATGTTGAACATGGTGTCCCCCTTTTCGCTGGCCGCGGTGCGGCCGTCTTGCGGTACGGGGCAAACCTTATGGCGCAAACGTTGACAGTTTGTTACGGAGTTCCGTTTGTAGCGAGCATGTTTCCAATGTTTCCGCAGCGTTTCGGGGGTGCCGTTTTGTGCGACTCCTGTTGCCTGGCGAGCACACGCCCTCGGTTCACGCTAGAATGCACTCAACCTTTAAGCGGTTAATCCATCCATAAGATGCACGAAGGAGCTATCTATGAGCGAACCCCTGCGCACCGTGAACGTCGGCCTGATCGGTCTGGGAACCGTCGGCGGCGGCGTGGCCCGTCTGATCAAGAGCCACCACGATGAGTACCTGGCCGCCTACGGCATCGACCTTAAGCTGTCCCGCGCCTGCGCGCTTGCCTGGGAGCAGGCCGAAGCCGCCGGTATTGAGCGCGAGGCCTTTACGAACGACTGGCACGACGTCGTCACCGACCCCGCCGTCGACATCGTCGTCGAGCTGATCGGCGGCGAGCACCCCGCGACCGAGATCTTCACCACGGCCTTTGAGAACGGCAAGCATGTCGTCTCCGCCAACAAAGCCCTGCTCGGCCGTCACGTCGAGACGCTCGCCGAGAAGGCGCGCGAGTGCGGCGTGCAGATCAAGTGCGAGGCCAGCTGCGGCGGCGGTATCCCCATCGTCAGCACGCTCGAGCACGACCTGGTGGGCAACAAGATCCTGACCATCGCCGGCATCCTCAACGGCACCACCAACTACATTCTGTCGCGCATGGACGCCGAGGGCGCCGATTACGCCGACGTGCTCGCCGACGCCCAGGCCAAGGGCTACGCCGAGGCCGATCCGTCCGCCGACGTCGACGGCTTCGATGCCGCCAGCAAAACGGCCATCCTCGCCTCCATCGGCTTTGGCACCCGCGTTACCACCGACGACGTCTACCAGCAGGGTATCCGTACCATCGGCGCCGAGGACATCGCCCAGGCCCGCGAGCTCGGCTACACCATTAAGCTGCTGGGCATCGCCCGCAACACCGATGCCGGTGTCGACGTCCGCGTGCACCCCACGCTGATCCCCGCCGACCACATGCTCGCCAAGGTCAACGGCGCCATGAACGCCGTCTACGTGGTGGGCGACGCCGTGGGCGAAACCATGTTCTACGGCGCCGGCGCAGGCTCCTTCCCCACCGCGAGCGCCGTCGTGGGCGATATCCTGTCGCTGTCCGAGCAGATCAGCCGTGGCGTGGCACCGCTGCCCGAGATTGAGCCCTATGGTCACAACCTCGCCTTTAAGCCCATGGACGAGCTCCAGACCAAGTACTATGTGCGCCTGAAGGTTGCCGACCGCGTGGGCGCCCTGTCCGAGACGGTCGATATCTTCGCCAAGCACAACATCTCGATCTCGCTCATCAACCAGGTCGAGGATGGCAAGTCGGGCGTCACCGACACCTGCTCGGTCATCTTCCTGACGCACCGCGCGCTCGAGAAGGACGTCCAGGCTGCCGCCGCCGAGCTTGCCAATGTCGACTGCGTGGCCGAGGTCGCAAACGTCCTGCGCATTGAGGACGTCGAGGCCTGGACCGAAGGCGTTATGGCCAACTAGTTCGGTCTTCGGTATACGACATATATGTTGAGGGGCTCCCGTCCGGTATTGGACGGGAGCCTTTTTGTTTGGGCGCTCGAGGCACATCGGCGTGGCTTACGTTTGAACAACTTGACCGTTCATTGACAACCGGAGGTACCGTTCACCGATAAGAGAACACGCTCGTTTTTGGCCGCCACTATGCTGTGCTGCGTATGTCCACACCCCCGAAGAATGGAGGCACCATGTTGCTCGAGGGTAAGAAAGCAATCATCACCGGAGGCACGCGCGGTATCGGCTACGCCATCGCCTGCCGTTTTATTGAGGAAGGCGCTGCCGTCACCGTCTTTGGCTCTCGCCAGGAGACCGCCGATGCCGCCGTTGAGAAGCTGACCGCAGCCTATCCCGAGGCCAAGATCTGGGGCCGTTCCTGCGACCTCACCTCGCTCGAGGCCGTAACCGAGGCCTTTACCCAGGCAGCTGCAGACATGGGCGGCCTGGACACGGTCGTCAACAACGCTGGCATCTCCCAGAGCACCCCGCTGCTCAACTACACCGCCGAGGAGTTCGCCAAGGTCATGAACCTCAACGTGACTGCTGTCTTTAACGGCCACCATGCCGCCGCCAAGATCATGACCGAGGCCGGTCACGGCGGTACCATCACCACCACGACCTCGATGGTCGCCAAGTATGGTCAGCCCTCCGGCATCGGCTACCCCACGTCCAAGTTCGCCGTCAACGGCATGGTCCAGTCGCTCTCGCGCGAGCTCGCCCCCAAGGGCATTCGCGTCAACGCCGTCGCGCCTGGCGTGACCAGGACCGACATGGTTGCCGCCCTGCCCGACGAGGTCATCAAGCCGCTCGTCGCCACCATCCCGCTTGGTCGCATGGGCGAGCCCGAGGACGTCGCCAACGCCTTCGTCTTCCTGGCAAGCGACATGTCCTCCTATGTCACGGGCGCCGTACTCCCCGTCGACGGAGCCGCCCGCTCCTAAAGGGCAGCGGGCTTCGGCTTTGAACCTCAACAGAGTCTTGCGCAAAAGGCGCGCTGCCTGCAATCGATGCAGGCAGCGCGCCTTCTTTTGTTTGAAGGGGAAACTTCGTCCCAGTATTCCGCCTCAGAGTGGGACGCAGTTTCCCTCAGGGCCCTCTTGGGGAAACCGGCATCCCACTTTGGACGCCGATTCTGGGACGCGCTTTCCGCAACGGCCCTCTAGCGGAAACTGTGTCCCATTCTGAGCCCTTATTCCGGGACACAGTTTCCCAAAGGGCCTTGTTCCGGAAACCACGTCCCACTGTGAGCCTCAAAACCAGGTTGCGCTTTCCTGTAGAGGCCCAAAGCTCATCCGCAGCTGCTCCTCAAACGAAATAATTGCCACCCAAAGACGGCTGTCCATCGTGCCATGCCGCCCCAATCGAAATGGCCGTATAACACCTTTAGAACACCCAACTCGCATGTTGAACCCAACGCATCAGGCGGCACAGCCGCTCGCCGACATGCAATTTGTTGCACAGTAAAATCGACTACCGACACCTTTATCCTTTGTTTAGCCAATAGCGTTAAGGGAGGGAGAACATCATGTCAGGACGGCAAGCACCGATTGAGGTCATGTTCTCCCTCTTCAAGACTTCGTTTGCCCTGAGTCATCGCGCGCTTGCAGAACTGTTGTTATCCGATCGGCCATTAACAAATGGACGACCCACCGCCCAAATGGCGCAAGACACCAGCTGGCTTTCGCGCACAATCGTGCACTCGCAGCCAGGCTCCTTAGAAGATCGCTACTTTGCCGACTGGTCATGTGCATCAAATCGGATCCTGCACAAGCTACGGGAAAAAGGTTATTCGAACGCCGACATCATAACCGCGATTGCATCAGCGACTGGTGCGATAGTTCAAACGCTCAGCGCCTATGGGCGCGATGGACTCCTTTACCGAAATGCCGCCTCGCGCCTCGTCGGCTGCCAGTCAGACGAAGACGACAGAGCCCTCATTTCGATCGCGCTTGTGGTTTCGACCGCCTGTTGGTGCGATCCGGCTCGTTCCATCACGTACATCATTGACCACATCAAACGTGCAGGGAACGTCCGATCGTTTACCCCCCCCTCAAGCGTTTCTTCCAGTCCATGCGATTTGAAACAAACCGGCACCGCACATGCGCTCGGCCTAATTAGGATCGACAACGAACTCGTCGTCGGTGGTCCCTATGCCATTGAACCATCGGCCATAGGCTCCATCATTGGAGCGCTCGCACTCGAGGACGGAGCTGTCACCGATGTTGGACCAGATGCCTCTGCCAGGCATCTCCGCATCTTCACCGAGAGCAACGTTTGGTACGCACAAGACCTCGGTTCGGCCAACGGGACATATCTAGTCGAAGCGTCCAACGGAAAGAAACTCGATATCAGCTCCGGCGCACCCGTCCAGCTACACCCCGGTGACATCCTGTGTCTGGGTCGCAGCACTACTTTTGCCGTTGTAGCTACGACGGCTGTCTTAGCAAATCAGCATTACTAACCGTGGAAACAAGGTGACTATGAGCATCACGGATGTCATCAAATACGAAGGCGACAATCATACTTTTATCTGGAAACACCCTTCAGAGGATTTCAATACAGGCTCGCAGCTCATCGTCCACGAAACCCAAGAAGCAATTTTCTTCCTTAATGGACAGGCCCTGGATTCCTTTGGACCGGGCAGGCATGAACTTGAGACTCAAAATCTGCCGTTACTGAACGGTATTTCGAAGATAACAACGGGCGGCGTCAATCCCTTTCACTCAGAGGTCTACTTCGTTAACCTCATCGAGCAGATGGGCATCCGCTGGGGAACTAATTCCAAGATTCAGTTCATGGAACCAACCTATGGATTTCCGCTTTCGCTCGGGGCGTCCGGAGAGATGGCTCTTGCTGTAAAAGAACCCCGCAGACTCCTGCTCAAACTTGTTGGAACCGAAGCGTTGCTTTCTCAGGACAAGCTGATCAGCTATTTCAAAGCTTTCTTACAAACTCGCATAAAAACTCATCTTGCCCAAGTAATTACCGAGCAAAAATTCTCTATTTTCGAACTTGATGCACACCTGGAAGAGTTGTCTGACTCGCTTAAGAACAAGCTGCTTCCCGACTTTGACGCATACGGTCTCTCGTTAACGCAAATGCTGGTTACCGCTATCGTCAAACCCGAAGGCGACCCGGTATACGAGAAGTTTAAAGATCTCCATTTCAAGCAATATGCCGACGTGCGCGAAGCGCAGATAAAACAACAGGTCAGCATTATCGAACAAGAGACTGCGGCGCAGCGCACCGTAATCTCCGCAAAAGCACGCGCAGAAAAACGACAAATCGAAGGCTATACCTATCAACAGGAACGCAGCTTCGATGTTGCCGAAAAGATGGCACAAAACGAAGCGACTGGCGAATACGCAAACATGGGCATCGGACTAGGCGTAATGGCCGGTGTCGGCGGGACCATGGGATCAGTCATGACGGACGCGCTCTCGCGAGCGACCGGCACGCCTACGACGCAGCCCATCCCTGCAGATACCAATTCGCAGCAAAGTGGTGCAAAGTTCTGTTCCGAGTGCGGCTATCGCTTCTCTGGGACCGAGAAGTTCTGTCCCGAGTGCGGAGCACGGAGGTCATAATGAAGAAGACGCAGTCATATATTGCAGCAATCCCCATAGCTCTCTTTATAGCTATCGAAAGCGTGGCGATACTTTTATTTGGGCCCTCGACCACTTTTTGGATTGAGAGCGCATTCTCTTTGGTCGCGCTCTCCTTGTTGATCGCAGTCCTCCTTCATGACCCCGCAAAGAAACTAAAGCTGCTTGGTATTTCCAAGACAGTTCTCGTGGGGGCTTCATTTGCAATCCAGCTGACCCTAGTTCTTTTCGGAGCAGCGCTAAAGACCGATGCGCTGTCCGTTCTTTCGGGTTTCAGCATCCTTCTGCTTGGCGCGTCAGTAATTACGCTGTGCGTAGCAAATGTATCCGAGAGTCAAACCTCTGATGTCGAGGAACATGTCTCGACACTTACCAAATCAATGAAATCAAACAAAATCAAACTCGAACTGCTCCTAAAAGAAGCACCTAGCGATCTGAAACCGGCCATCGCAGACGTACTGGAAACCATGCGC
>CAKUHM010000022.1 GCA_934655835.1 uncultured Collinsella sp.
GATGATGGATTCGCGCACCAGGACGTCCATGGCGTCAAGGGTAATCTCGGGCATCTCTCGGTACTTTTGCAGCACCGAGAGCTCGGTGCAGGCCAGAATGACACGGTCGCAGCCGCTACGGGCGAACTCCCACATCACGCGGTCGAACTTATCCATATCGGGCTCACGTCCGGCCTTCACATCATCGTAGATAAGCGACATCACATCGTTCTGACGTTTCTCGCTGGGATAGACGACCTCAACACCCGCAGCCTCGCATTCGCGGCCGTAGACGCCCGCGCCCACGGTTCCGTCGGTGCCCATAATGCCAATCTTGTGCACCGGCTCGGCCGGCATACTCAGGTTGGGGTCGAACTCGCACTCCCCCATCACCGCACCCGCAAGGGCATAGCGCACCGACTCACGCGGCATGTGAATAATCGGCACCTTCGTAAACGACTGGATCTGGTCGTAGAAGTAGTGCGACGTGTTGCAGGGAATGGCAATGTGCGCACAGCCCAGCGACTCGAGTGCCTGGGCACACTCTTTCATGGTCGCCAGCAGCTTGGCGTGCTCGCCGGTCTTAATGGCCAGCGTGCGGTCGGGCATGGTCGACTTGGAGAGCACCACCATGTCGATATGTTCCTGATCGCAGGCAGCAGCCGTATGACGCACTACCTGGTCGTAGTAATACGACGTGGCCTCGGCGCCCATGCCGCCGATAACTCCCAGCTTTTCCATCGCCGCCTCCTTGGTGACGCTTGCGCAATTGCGCGTATCATACCCGCGCCCGCCCGATGTAAACCGGACGGGCGCCGCACTCATCTACTTGTAATACGTCTTGAACAGCTTAAAGTGGCGCAGCTTGGTGTGCCACATGCGCAGCCAGCGGTTAAAGACAAAGTCGCCCTTCATAAACGAAGGGTCGGCGCCCTTGCCTTCCTTATCCAGGCGATGTACCTTAGCGCGCAACTCGGGATCCTTGACGTACTTGTCGACGACGCCCATGGGAACGACCATCCACAGCGCCTCGTCCTGCGCCGTCACAAACTCCGGCTCAAACGGGCGGTTGAACACATACTCATCCACCACATACTTGGCAACGTTAAAGCCGCTGTTAGTTACGTAGTAGTTGCTGCGGCCCTGGCGGGTGTTGAAGTCGAAGAACTTAAACGAGCCATCGCGCTCGTCGTACTTGACGTCGAAGTTGGAATAACCAACAAAGTTCAGGTCCTCAAGCAGCTTGCGCACGCCGCCCATGAGCTCGTCGTTGGGTTCGGTGATGATACAGGCATGGTTGCCAACGCCATGGGGCTGATGCTCCTCGAGCAGTACGTGGCCCAGGCACATCATGCGCACCTTGCCGTTACGGTCGGAATAGCTGGTGAGCACGCGCATGTACTCGTCGTTGCCGGGCACGCGGTCCTGCAAGATCAGATCGTCGGTGTAGCCGCTGGCATAGGAGTCACGGATAACCTGCTCAAGCTCGGCGCGATCGGCAATCTCATAAGCCTTCTTCTGGCCCTCGAACTCATGCTGCCACCACATGATGCCGTCGGACGGCTTCAGGATCATCGGGAAGGGGAAGTCAATCTGGTCGAGCACCTCGGCCGGCGCCTCGCCTTGCGCGTTAAGCATCTGCGCCGTAAAGGTAAAGGTATGCGGATACGGCACGCCATGCTTCTCGCACAGCTCGTAGAAGATCTCCTTCTTCTGGCACTGCTCGAGCATGCTGTAAGGTGCGTAGGGCGCGACGATGTTATCCGCCAGCTCATCGGCATCCTTTGCCTGAGCCACCAGGGCAACATAGTTATCGCCGCAGCCCATCAGGACAATCGTCTTATCGGCATGCGCCTGGGCAATGCCATTGACGATTTTGAGCATCACGGGCATGGTGTCGATGTCGACATTGGGCGTGTAGTCGATAATCTGGCTGCGATACGCAGGGCCCGTCTGGTACTTGCCAAAGACCAGACTCTTGACCTGATACTCTTCGTAGAAAGCACGCGCCACCGAATAGGCGTTGATGTCGCCGCCGAGCAGCACGGGAATGAACTCGCGCTCTGTAAATTGCAATGCCATGGAAACTTCCTATCATGAACTGCCCGCACAACGGGCGGTCTTAGTGCAACCGATTCATTCTAGCGTGCCAAACCGCCAGTGCCCAAAGTTCCACCGTATCTATGGCAATCGGAGGAGCAAACTCGGCGCAAAGACGGCACTCACCGCTGTACGACAACGGGCAATGAACCTACCGTTGTTGTAGGATTCAACATATTGTCAATCTCATAAGCGAAAGGCGCACGCGTGCCCCAAGAACATCTGGCCGACAACCCCATCCTTGACGCTGCAAAACGGGAGCTAGCGGAACGCTCTCGGACGACCGCTCCCCTACGCACCGCCAGCAACGCCTACGAAGGACCCGCCCGCATCGTCTCGATTAACACGTCGGCGCACAAAGGCACACGCAAGTCGCCCGTCTCCGATGGGCACGATACCGTCATTGAACAGTTTGGCCTCGCTTCCGATGCGCACGCCGGGCACTGGCACCGCCAAGTCTCGTTTTTGGCCGCAGAATCAATCCAGACGGCACGGCATCGCGGGCTCGATGTGCACGAAGGCGACTTTGGGGAGAATTTCACCACACAAGGTATCAACTTGCTTTCGCTCCCCTTGGGCACACAGCTCAAGATCGGCAACGACGTTCTGGTCGAGATCAGCCAGATCGGCAAGGTCTGCCACACCCGCTGTGCTATCTACTATCTCGCCGGTGATTGCATCTTTCCCCACGAGGGCATTTTCGGTGTGGTGCTTCGAGGCGGAGAGGTGCATGTCGGAGACGATATCCAAACGGTCAAACTCGGCGACGGCACCTGTTCCTTCACCCCGGCCGAGGCGCTCGAAGAAGTTGAGCAGGCTCGCCGCGAGGGAGCCCTATAGGTGCAAAACCCCATGTTGGAGTAGCCCTTAAGGCGTGAATCTGCGATCAGACAGAGTTCCGTAACGTTAAAGTTGAACTCTATGGTTTCTCAACAATTCACTATAACTGCAGGTCAAAGCCAAAGCCTCAAGTTCAACTTGACCCTTTGGAACCTTTAAGGTTCAAGTTGAGGTCGAAAGCAGTAGTAGAATACCGTTCGAACCATAACCTACGATTGATTGCAGAGGGACTGGATGCAGCATTCGAATCATCGCGTCGCAGCGCTCATCGCGTCGAAGCCGGCTCGTATTATCACGAGCGCCGCACTCGCTGTCGCACTGACTGCCACGCCGATGCTCTCCCCCGTTGCGGCGTATGCCGCCTCGCAGGCAACGCAGGATCAGCTTTCCGCCGCACAGCAAAAAATTGAAGCCGCCACGAGCGCCTACAACGATGCCCGCACCAAACTCGACGACCTGCAAAAGCAGATCGACTCCAACGAGGCGAGCATCGAGGAAATCGAGGCTAAGCTTCCCGAGCAGCAGGCCAAGGCAAGCTCCGCCATGCGCGATCTGTACAAGTACCAGAAGGGCACCAATCCCATCGTGAGCTTCCTGGTCAACGCGCAGAGCCTGGGTGAGTTCATTACGACCTGCAAATACACCAACCAGATCACGAGCTCGAGCGTCGACGAGATCGAACAGCTCAATAACATGCAAACCGAACTCGAGCAGAACAAGGCTGAGCTCCAGCAGGCCAAGTCTCAGCTTGAGGCAGAGCAGAAAAACGCCGAGGATGCGTTGGCTCAGGCCCAGCAGCTCCGCAGCGAGGCACAAGCAAAAGCCGAGCAGGAAAATGCCGCCGAGCTTGCCAAGCTTGAGGCCGATAAGGCCGCTGCCGCCGAGAAGCTCTCGGGCGAGGGCGTAAGCGGCAGCAATTCCAGCAGCCAGGCCACCAACACCAACACCACCATCGACACCACGGTGAACAACGCCAATACCGGTAACTCCGATTACGATACGTTCATCAACGAGTGGACGAGCCGCATCGACAATTATCTTGCCGGCTCCCCCATGGCAGGCCAGGGCTATAACTTTGCCGTCGCCGCTTGGAATACCGGCGTCGACCCCCGTTGGTCCCCCGCCATCGCCTGCATCGAGAGCACCAAGGGCACTTATTGCGCCAATTCCTACAACGCCTGGGGATGGAGCGCTCGTGGCGGCGGTTGGCGCAGCTTTGGCAGCTGGAGCGAGGGCATCTCCGCTCATGTTGCCTACCTGGGCGCCAACTACGGCTCCACCCTTACCCCGGCAGCGGCCAAAAAGTACTGCCCGCCCACGTGGCAGGACTGGTACAACAAGGTCGCCGCTCAGATGAACCGCATCTAAGTACAGCTGAAAAGGGCCCCAAACGGGGCCCTTTTCTTTTAGGTGGTAGAGGTGTCAACGACACCGGTCGCATTGACAACCGCAACTATGACGATCATGCACAGGAGCAGCACGCCCAATGCCTTAATCCAGAGTTTCGCGAGTTTCTTGCCGCGATAGCTGTCGAGCAGTGCGAATTGCCGACGAAGGCGGCGCTTGTCGAGCAGCGCAAAATGCATAAGCACCATAAGGCCATCGACAAAGAAAAAGTACTCGATTATAAGAAGCCACGTCGGGTAGCTTTGATTTGCTCCCGTGGGATGAAAAACGGCAAAGTGGCTTCCGGCAAAGAATACAAGCAGCGAGAGGCAGACAAGCGTATTCCAAATGCGTCCCAGAGGTTCCGGAATGCGAGAAAGCAGACCGAATACAGCGGAGGCGGCAGGCTTAGGAAGCTCTGAGGAGCTCTGGAGCCCTTGGGGCGTTAACACCGTCTCCGAGGCCGGGGTACAAACAGGCACAGGCGCAGGAGGCCGCACAGGGCAACTCAGGTCGTATGCCGCGCGCGTCGCCCGTCCCAATGCCTCCGCACTCGCAAAACGCTTGGCTGGGTCGAGCGCCATCGCCATGCAAATGACATCGGTCAGAGAAGAAGGAACGCCGCGCATCTCGCATTGTTCGTGCATGTCGCGTCCCGGCTTAGGGTCGGCCCCCGTCAGGCAAAAGAAAAGAAGCGCGCCGAGTGCATACACATCGCTGCGCACGCTCGTCTGCCCAAACCCATACTGCTCGGGCGGCGCGTAGGGCCGCGTACCAAACTTGACGGTATCGGCATCGGCGCCGTCGCGCCACACGCGCGCAATTCCCAAATCGATAATCACCAGCGACGAAAAGCTCATACCGGCATCGGGCGCATACTGCACGCCCGACACGATGATGTTCGACGGCTTAAGGTCGCGATGGATTACCGGCGAGGCCGGCTCCCCCGCCGTCGCAAAACCAGCATGGAGCTCGCCGACTGCATCGCAGAGAGCAGGAAATAACTCATGCGCATAATCGGGCGTCGCGCCCAAGCGCCCCACCAAGGCCTCGAGCGTCTCGCCCTCGACATACTCCATCACTACGTCGAGTTCATCGCCCGCACGGTGACAATCAACGATCCGAGGCAAGTGTTCAAAACGGCGCCCGGCACGCTGGGCCTCAAACAGGCGCTCATACGCCCCGCCAATCTGGGCCGATGCGTCAATGCGCTTACGGACGAAGGGGCCAAGCGACCCACCGCCCGTACCCTCAAAGTAGACGAGCTCAGTTGTTTCGACCGATGAGCGCTTAAGCACGCGATCAACGCGATAGCTGTCGTCGCGATCGAGCGATGCCAGGTGCTCGGCAAGCGCGGCGGTCAGTTCGTCATCGGAATATGTTGGGCTCTGCGTATCCATAGCGTCCATCATAGCGCAGGGCGCGGACACCTCATGGCATCCGCGCCTTGTTCGTTTGCATCGTTGCCGTAACAGTGTCGCCGGCTCAACCGCCAGCCGTTAACTCACCGTCTCCTCACCAAAGCGATATAGCTCCTCGTTAACCTTTTGCAGGCTGCAGCCGCGATCAATGCAAAAGATGATGATGGCGTCGCGCCGGTCCTTACAGTTGAGAACGCTGGCTCCGGCGGCCGTCAGTGCGCGGTTGGTCTCCTTCATCGACAGCGCCATCGCAAAGGCAATTTGCAGCACCTTATTGCGACTCGGATGGCGTGCGCCGGTAAAGATCTGATAGCCAAAGGTCTCGTTGAGGTCGGCCATACGTACCACGCGAGAGCGCTCCAAACCCTTCTCTTGCAGCAACTGCTGGAGGTAGTCCGAAAGCGAAGGGGCGGCAAAGTCGTGTTCCTTGATATAGCCATCGATGCTCGGCGCATCGAGAAGCTCGCTGAGCAGCTCCTCGGTCAACTTTTTATCGGGCATACGACTTCACCTCCCCCAAGCATATACAGCATGCTAGAAACCGCTCACATCCGAGCGCTCCCAGCTGGCGACCTGATCAGGAGGCACCGTACCCAACGCTTCGAACTTCCAGGAGCCACCCGCCTTCAAATGATTGGTGTTCGCGAGGGCAGTTCCAACCTGGTTGCCATCAGCATCATACAAAACGTACTCGATCTGAATGTAGCTCTTTTCCTTGTCCGTGTTATTGGTCAGCGTACCCGTGATCTTATAGGCGAACTGATTAGAGGTATCCTCGACCTCGTCGGCAATCGTATAAGGCTCCTGCGGCTCTTGTTGCTCTTCGGCCTGCTGCGATGCCTCGGCAGGTTTCGACACATCGCCCGTAGATGAGTCAGAGGAGTTGCCGCCCATGGAACCCACAGCGCCGACGATAACGAGCACAACGATTATGCCCAGAACGATCTTACCGATCGGCTTCTTTCCTTCTTTTGCCATTATGCATCCTTCCTACGATCCGGCCACCGTGCCGGCACACAGCCCATCGTAGGAAGGATTGAACTTGAATTCATTAGCTGAGAGCTAAGGCTGCAAATGAAATTGCCAAGCAGCGAAAGAACTAGCGGCGAGCCCGCCCCGTCTCGAGCAGCGCAAAGACAAACGAGAGCGCCATCGCACAGACAAGCACCAGCGTCGCCGACTGTGCACCGGCCGCGGTCGCCTGAGCCATGGCCGAATCGGCAACACCAGCCTGAGCTGCATTTACCACGGCGGCAATCACACTGGTACCGATGGCGCCCGAGAGCTGCTGCAGAGTCGTAAACATGGCGTTGCCGTCCGGCTTGACCTCGGCGGGTAAAAAGCGTAACGCACACGTCATGTTGTTGCCGTACATAAGGCCTTGTCCAGCAGCAAACACCACATACACCAACGCTAATTGCATCGTCGCGAGGCGCGTAATCATCGCTGCATACAGGCAAGTCGCAAGCAATGAAAGGCCGACGCCGAGCATGATAGGGAGTCGAGCACCAAATCGATCGAGCAGCTGCCCCGAAAACGGAGCCAAGACGGCACCGACCAGACAGCCCCACAGAAGAATCGAGCCGGCCTCCGTCTGGCCCACGCCCAAAACGAGCTGGGCAAAGGAAGGCAGCAGAAACGAGAAGCCCAAAACGGTAAACTGCAGCGACACCGCGACGCCCAATCCAAACACATAGCCCTGTCGACCGAAAATACCCAGATTGATTAACGGCGCATCGCACGAACGCTCGCGGCGCACAAAGAGGGTCAGCAGGATGACAAACGCGACAAACAAAACGATGATTGCCGGACTCGTCCAGCCAAGATTCGCCCCCTCATCGACGGCAAGCACCAAACACGCAAACGATGCGGCAAGACACAGCCATCCCGGAACATCGAACGACTCACGGGAAACCTTATGGCTTTGGCGAATGGAAGAAATGCCCAGCACAAACGCCACGAGCAACAGGGGAAGCAGCGCGGCGAATATCGCACGCCAGCCAAACGTCTCGGAAAGCCATCCGCCCACCGACGGGCCCACAGCAGGCGCCACGGCCGTGACCAATGAGCCGATGCCCATCATAAGGCCCAGGCGTTCCTGGGGCGCCTGCTCGGTAATGATGTTGAACATGAGTGGCAGCGCGACGCCCGTACCGATTCCCTCGAGCACACGTCCCAGCAATAATGCCGGAAAAACCTGAGCCGTCATACCGCACACGATGCCCGCGATATAGAACGCCATGGCGAAACAAAAGACGTGCTTGGTTTTAAACCGCCGGTTCAAGAAACCCGATACGGGGACAACGGCGGCAAGCACCAGCAGATATGCCGTGGTGAGCCACTGAACAGTTGCGGTATTGACCCCAAATTCGCGCATCAGCGTTGGAAACGTGACGTTCATCGCCGTCTCTACGCACACGCCCGAAAATGACATGATGCCCGTCGCTACGATGGATAGCACGAGCCCGGCATCGAGCTTGCGCTCAAATGCATCGATCCTATTCTCTTGCATACTATTTTCTTTCCAAACTCGGAAATGCCCCGCGCACGGGACACGCGGCCGAAGATGTCTCTAGATTCGACCACGGCCATTGTACGAACATTCAACTAAATGTCAAACCGCAAATCCAACGCATGGAAAAAGCGCGTTTAGCCCACCGTTATGGATTCCCCAGTAAAGGCGCTAATCATCAACAGGACAAAGAACGCCAGATAACTGATGCTCAGCAGATAGGCGATAGCCAAAAAGACAATCCATCCCACATTGGTCTTGCCGTCGGCGCGGCGTTGTTCGCGACAACGATAGAGCCAGATCGTCACGCCAATGGCAGCGATAAGTAGCACGAGCGCCACCGCAGCTAGTCCAGCAAGCGCAAACATCACGCCTATGCTCACAGCAATAACCGGGAGCAACAATAAGCCGCACCCGCATCCACCAGGACTATATACGACAGACTGTTGGCGCCTCATCATCACTCCGTACCCCGCATCATAGGATCCTACAGCGCGATGGCCTGCTGAACAGGAACAATCTTGTCGAGCTCAGGTTTAATCCGCCTTTTCTCGGCCTCAAGGTCAAACGCCACCTGAGCGCGCAGCCAATAACCATCCGTCAGGCCAAAATAACGGCAAAGACGGAGGTCAGTGTCGGCCGTCACACGGCGCCTCCCCAAAATAATCCGCCCGATACGCTGAGCCGGAATCCCGGTCTCCTTAGCAAGGCGATATTGAGAAATACCCATGGGAACAAGAAACTCCTCTTTGAGAAGCTCACCAGGAGTCACCGGTGACAGCAAATCAGCCGCAGCCTCCTCATTTATGATAATCGACGATTTCGACATTCCAAGCCATCCCCTGTCTCCACTCAAAGCAGACCCGATAGCGTTCGTTGACGCGAATACTGTATTGACCGGCACGATCGCCCTTCAATGCTTCAAGGCGGTTGCCTGGCGGAATGCGAAGATCATCAAGCGAAGCGCAGACCTGCAGTTGGCGGATCTTCCTCAATGCGACCCGCTCAAAAGGAATGAACTTCCTGACCCGCACACCCATGGCAAAGCGTTCGGTATCTTCATCTTTATAGGATGCAATCATAGTATCGCCTTACGTTAGTAACGTCAAACGTTTCTATAGACTTACATCTTCATTATACCGTACATCTGTTCGTATTTTCTAGGCAATTACTTCTTTGCCCATTAGGCAAGCGAAAGCAATCGTTTATAGGCATCGAGGCCTTTGAGCAGGATTTCCTCATCAAAGAGCATGGTATCGGTATGCAGTGCGCTGGCGGCATAGGCGGGGCAGCCCTCGGTGTCACTCGGATTGTCTTGGCCGGCAGGCACGCCCGTGCCCAATAAGAAGAACACGCCCGGCAGATGGCGCTGATAGAACGCGAAATCCTCGGCAATCAGTAGTGGCTCGTTCACCAGTTGCAACTCGGGCAAAGCAGGTGCAATGCAGGCAAACAGCTCAGGGTCGTTATCGACCGGCGGGTATCCCTCGGCGAAGTCGAGGTCGTAGGTGCAGCCCGTCGACGCGCACGCCTCGTCGAGCACACGACGCACACCCTCGCGCGCGCGATCGAACATGTCGTCCGTAAACACGCGCAGGCTGCCGGCGACATGGGCCTCCCCTGCCACCGCATTGCAGACGGTGCCCGCCCGCAGCAGACCGAACTTGCCAATGCAGGGCTCGTCGGCACCCAGCTCGTCCATCAGCTCGCGTTCGACAACCAAAAACTTGGCCGCCGCCAGCGCCGCATCGTGCGACTCCTCAACCGGAACGCCGTAGGTCTTGGCGATATGGATACTCGTGCCATGGATATGAATGTGAGTCTCGCTCGAGCGCGCCAGCAGCGGACCCGGGCAGCTCGCCAGCGTACCGGCAGGCAGATCGGGCCACACGTGAAAGCCGAAGATGCGATCAACCCCAAAGCGTTCGAACACACCACTCTCGCACACCGTCTTGGCGCCGCCCGTTGTTTCCTCGGCCGGCTGGAACACAAAAAGCACGTTGCGCTTAATAACGCCCGGCTGCTCATGAATCGTACGGTCGACAAAAGTTGCCGCCGCGAGGGCCATGCCCATGTGGCCGTCGTGGCCGCAAGCGTGCATCTTGCCGGGATGCGTCGAGGCAAAGGCCGCTCCCGTTGCCTCCGCGATGGGCAGGGCGTCCATATCGGCGCGAATCGCCGTGGCATTCGTAGCGCCCACACCGGCATCGAAGAAGGCACAGACGCAGCTCGGGCAGGGATAGGTCACCTCGCAGGCAAGCGGAGCGAGCACGCCCTCGATATAGGCGATGGTTTGCGGAAGATCGAAGTCGAGCTCCGGAATGCGGTGCAAGTCGCGACGATAACGACGGAGTTCTTGGAGCTCGGTCATAGGGATTCCTTTCATGAGACGACTCGGTTGACACCTATTGTGACGCAGGATTGTGGCACCCTTGTTTCTAGCATGATGCTGCATTTTTTAAACGTTATATACGAATACTCTTGTTTGGTAAAGTGCAACGTGGTAGGGTCTTTACCACTTGATAGAGGCGCGGGCACGAAGAGCCGCGGGCGAGTCGGCAGACTTTGACCCTGCGGGGAGGCGAAACCCGCCGAACTGGGCATTTCGGGCACGAACAGCCTGGTGGGCCTGCGGGAAACACCCGCAGGACTGTCTGCAGCAATGCGGGAGCGCTATCCGGACATTGGGTCCACGTTATGCGGATTCGATGCGCAGGTAGCGCCGTCTGGATAGCGAGGTTTACGGGACATGTCATTGACTCCCAACGAGGCATATGCGGTCAAGCGGCCGTTTGTGGACAAGGAGACGCTCGAGCATATCGTCGAGCAGTTCCCCACGCCGTTTCATCTATACGACGAGGCGGGCATCCGCCGCAACATGCAAGAAGTGCGCGATGCCTTTGCATGGAACCCGGGCTTTAAGGAATACTTTGCCGTCAAGGCCAACCCCAACCCGGCGCTCATCTCCATTCTCAACGAATACGGCTGCGGCTGCGATTGCTCGAGCTATACCGAGCTCATGATCGCCCGCTCGCTGGGTATCACGGGACACGACATCATGTTCTCGTCCAACGACACGCCGGCGGCCGACTTTGAGCTTGCCGACAAGCTAGGCGCCATCGTCAACTTCGACGACATCAGCCACATCGAGTTCTACGAGCGCGTTGCTGGTCCTATCCCCAAGACAGTCAGCTGCCGCTTTAATCCGGGCGGTCTGTTCCAGCTTTCCAACGGCATTATGGACAATCCGGGGGATTCCAAGTACGGCATGACCACCGAGCAGCTCTTTGAGGCCTTCCGCATGCTCAAGGCCAAGGGCGCCGAGAATTTTGGCATCCACGCCTTCCTTGCCAGCAACACCGTCACCAACGACTACTACCCAAAGCTCGCACGCATCCTCTTTGAGCTTGCCGTGCGCTTGGAGCGCGAGACGGGCGCTCATGTCGCCTTCATCAACCTGTCCGGTGGCGTGGGCATCCCCTATCTGCCCGAGCAGCAGGCTAACGACATCCACGCCATCGGCGAGGGCGTACACGCAGCCTACGACGAGATTCTGGTTCCCGCCGGCATGGGCGATGTGGCGATCTGCACCGAGATGGGCCGCTTTATGATGGGCCCCTACGGATGCCTGGTCACCAAGGCCATCCACGAAAAGCAGATCTACAAGGACTATATCGGCGTCGACGCAAGCGCCGTCGATCTCATTCGCCCTGCCATGTATGGCGCCTACCACCACGTTACAGTGATGGGCCAGCCGGGTGGCCCCGACAAGTCCGCAGCTCCCGTCACGAACACGTACGACATCACGGGTAACCTGTGCGAAAACAACGACAAGTTCGCCATCGACCGTGAGCTGCCGCAGATCGACATGGGCGACCTGCTCGTGATCCACGACACCGGCGCGCATGGCTACTCCATGGGCTACAACTACAACGGGCGCCTGCGCTCTGCCGAGGTATTGCTGCGTCCCGACGGCTCGGCGGATCTTATCCGTCGTGCCGAGCGCCCGGGCGACTACTTCGCCACGCTCGACGTGCTGCCGTGCGGACGCGAGTTGCTGGCCAAATCGCGCGCCGAAAGCGCCCGCCGTCGTGCTCAGGACGAGCGCTTGGCCGTCGCCGCCCAATGGAACAAACGCATCCAGATCGCAGAAGCGAAGGAGAAGAATATGGATGTCCGCAATCTCGAGGGCTCGATCGTCGCCCTCGTCACGCCGTTTAAAAAGGACGGCAGCGTCGACTTTGACGCGCTCGAGCGCCTTATTGATTTCCATCTGCAGAATGGCACCGACGCCATCCTCACCTTGGGTACCACCGGCGAAAGCGCCACGATGACCGATGACGAGGACAACTCCGTCGTTGCCGCCGTGGTCAAGCAGGTCGCAGGCCGTATCCCCGTCATCGCCGGCTCGGGCTCCAACTCCACGCAGACGATGCTCACCAAGTCGCTCACCTACCAGGGCCTGGGCGCCGACGGTCTGCTGCTTATCACCCCTTACTACAACAAGTCCAACGAAGAGGGCATCTACCAGCACTTTAAGACCGTGGCCGACGCCGTGGACATCCCCTGCATCCTGTACAACATTCCCGGCCGTTGCGGTTGCGGCATCAGCGAGCGCAATGTCGAGCGCCT
>CAKUHM010000023.1 GCA_934655835.1 uncultured Collinsella sp.
GGAATAGAGTGAATGGGCGCGCCTTTGGCGCGTCCATTTTTTGAGGTGTGACAAAGGGACTGTCCCTTTGTCACATTTGGGAACGCCAGGTGGTGGGGGTGGTTCCCGTGTGTTGCTTGAAGGCTTGGGCGAAGGCGGCTTGTTGGGGGTAGCCTAGACGCTCTGCCACCTGCGCTATCGTGAGCGCGCTATCTGCCAAAAGGTCCTGCGCCCGCTCCATGCGGCGCCTTCGTATGTAGGCGCCCAGGGATTCACCGGTTTGTGCCTTAAAGGTGGCGCACAGTTTGGAACGGCTTGTGTAGAGCCTCTCGGCCACCTCGTTGATACCCACATGTCTGCCTTTGTCGAGCGCGCGCTCAACAAAGGCAGACGCTTCCTCGGCAATGGTCACGCTGGCGCGCGTGTCTGCCGCCTGCCGCGCCTGCTTGTGGGCCGCGCGCGAACAGGCGAGCTCCGCGACCATGGTCCCCACGATGCCCTGCATATAGACGTGTCCGCCTACGGTGCGGGCGCGGTCCTCGTTAATCCGGCGCAGCGTGTGGCAAATGGCGGACGTCGCCTCTTCGTGCCACGGTTCGGCAAACGCATCAAAGATTCCCGCAAACTCGGTGGGGTAGCGGTGTTCCAACTCGTCAAAATACCCGGGCAAAAAGAGCACCGAGCGCGAGTGATAGAGCTGCCCTGCAAACAGCGGGCTTAGCTCCTCGCCACAGTTATCCTGGATAAAGCTGCAAACGGCATTGTTTGGCCACGGTCCATGCAGGGGTTTAAGGTTCGCAGGCGTTATGCCAGCCTCGGGCATGCATGTAAGTGTGGGCGCGCTGACCTCGCTCACGCAGGCGTACGGCTCGGGTGTGTATTCGGCCAGGTACATATCGTGCGTCGGGGTAATGAAATGCTCCAGGACAATGCAGGCAGGGGAGAGAGGCATGATCCATGCGCGGCCGTGCGCCCGGTCGTTTGCCACCTCGCCGGTAAAGACGGCGCCCTTGCCGGTAAGCTCCAAGCCAAACTGCTCAAACTGCGGTGCGTAGAGCTCGGTTATGTCGGTCGCTGCCCGCCGCATTTGCAAAAGCGTCCCCTTCCTTTGCGAAAACGTCCATGCCTGGCTTGATTGTGAGCCATGGCTAACAATCAATGATAAGTTCATTACGGTTAACTCTCAAGCCGTTAGAAAGGAATCTCATGGCAAAGGGATCAAAAAAGGAAGGTGGCGGTATCGGCGAGCTGCTCGCGTATGCCGGTAACCGCAAATTCCTAACGTATTTGGGCATGGTGCTTTCGGCGCTCTCGCAGCTGCTGAGCTTTGGCCCGTACGTGTGCATTTGGCTTGTCGCGCGCGATTTGATCGCCGTGGCACCTAACTGGAGTGAAGCCTGCGACATCGCGATGTATGGCTGGTGGGCCGTGGGCTTTGCCCTGGCAAGCATCGTAGCTTATTTCGTGGGGCTCATGTGCACGCACCTGTCTGCGTTTCGCTGCGCGTCCAATATCCGCAAGACTACGAGCGAGCACCTGCTTAAGCTGCCGCTTGGCTACTTTGACACGCATGCCACCGGAGAGCTGCGTCGTGTTGTAGACGGATGCGCCGCCTCCACCGAGACTTTGCTCGCACACATGCTGCCCGATATCGCAGGCGCCGCCGCCATGGTCGTGGGCCTGCTCGTGTTGCTTTTTGCTCTCGATTGGCGTTTGGGTGCTGCGTGCCTCATCTCGGTCGTCATTTCGTTTGGCGCCATGGCCACCATGATGAGCGGCAAGGGCGCCGAGTTCATGAAGGCCTACATGGGTGCGCTGGTCAAGATGAACAAGACTGGCACCGAATACGTGCGCGGTATTCCCGTGGTCAAGGTGTTTCAGCAGACGGTCTACTCTTTTAAGGCTTTCCACGATGCGATTGCCGAGTACGCGCGCCTGGCGCAAGACTATGCGGGTACGTTCTGCCGCGGCCCGCAGGTGCTCAACCTTACGGCGTTAAACGGCCTCGTGGCGTTCTTTTTGCCTGTGGCGCTGCTGTTGGCACCAGGCGAGACGGACTTCGCGCACTTTTTGACCAACTTCACCTTTTACGCGATCTTCTCTGCTGTGGTGCCGACGGCTATGACCAAGCTTATGTTTGTGAGCGAGGCATCTCAGATGAGCGCCGATTCGCTGGCCCGCATCCGCAGCATTATGGAGTCCCAGCAGCTTCCCGTGCCCGCTCAGCCCAAGCATCCTGTTGGCAGTGATGTACGCTTTGATGACGTGAGCTTTACGCACGAGGGTGCCGAGGCACCTGCCGTTAGCCATGTCAGTTTCAGCGTTTCCGCTGGTAGCACCCTTGCGCTTGTGGGTCCCTCGGGTGGCGGCAAGTCAACCTGCGCAAGCCTGATTCCTCGTTTTTGGGATGTTTCCTCGGGTCGAGTGCTCGTAGGCGGTGTGGACGTTCGCGATATGGATCCGCACGAGCTTATGGACCAGGTCGCCTTCGTGTTCCAGACCAACCAGCTGTTCCGGCAAACACTTGCCGATAACGTGCGCGCCTCCAGGCCGACTGCCACCGACGACGAGGTGCGTGCGGCCCTCTCCGCAGCTCAGTGCGATGACATCGTGGCCAAGCTCCCGCAGGGCATCAACACGATGCTCGGTGCTGGCGGGTCATATCTTTCGGGCGGCGAGGTCCAGCGCGTGGCACTCGCCCGCGCAATCCTTAAAGGCGCGCCTATCGTGGTGCTCGATGAGGCCACGGCGTTTGCCGATCCCGAGAACGAGGCGCTCATCCAGCGCGCCTTTAGCAAGCTGGCGGCGGGCCGCACCGTCATTATGATTGCGCACCGGCTCTCGACTGTAGTGGGCGCAGACCAAATCGTGGTGCTCAACCAGGGCGGCGTGCAGGAGTCGGGCACCCATGCCGAGCTGCTGAGCCAGCACGGCCTGTACGCCAAGATGTGGGCCGAGTATGAGCAGGCCGCGAGCTGGAAGATCACTGCCGCGACCGCAGATGTTACCGCCGCGAAGGGAGGCGAGGCCTAAATGTTCGCCTCATTCCAAAAGAAGTATTTCCTATCCGATAAAGGCATCGCCGGCGTAAAACGCGGCGTTTTCTGGACCACGCTCACCAATCTTATTACCATGGCCGGCATGGGCTTTTTATTCCTGGTTATGGCCGGCTTTGTCGAGCATCTCGCCAGCGGGGCTGACTTGCCGGATGCCCTGCCGATCGTGGGCGGCCTCCTGGTCTTTTTCGTGTTGCTCTTTGCCTCTAACTGGCAGCAGTATTACTACACCTACTGCATCTTTTACGAGGAGTGCGGCAAGCAGCGTATGGAGATTGCCGAGCGCTTGCGCAAACTGCCGCTGTCGTTTTTTGGTCGTCGTGATCTGGCCGATTTAACCGAGACCATCATGGGCGATGTCCAGACCATGGAGCACGCCTACAGCCACGTGCTCGGGGAGCTCTGGGGCGCCATCATTGCGAGCGCCATTGTGTTCGTGGCGTCGCTGTTCTTTTGCTGGCAGCTGGCGATCGCGGCGTTTTGGAGCGTTCCCGTGGCCTTTGCCGTGCTGTATTTGACGCGCGGCCCCATGGTCCCGGTGTTCGACCGTGTCCGCGCCGAGAAGGTCAAGGTCACTGAGGCGATCCAGGAGACGCTCGACTGCGTTCGCGAGATCCGCGCCACCAATCAGGAGGCCCATTATCTTGAGGGCCTCAACGCCGTGATCGATGCCGAGGAGCGCGAGACCACTAAGGGAGAACTCGTTAACGGGCTTTTGGTCAACTCCGCCTTTGTCATTTTGCGCCTGGGGATCGCTTCTACGCTGGTCACGGGCGCCGCGATGGTTGCTGCCGGCCAGGTCGACTTTTTGGTGATGTTTGCCTTCCTGCTTATGGTGAGCCGCATCTATGCGCCCTTTGACCAGGCGTTGATGTTGATGACCGAGCTGTTTGCCGCCGAGTCTTCGGCCAAGCGCATGCGCTCCATCATGGAGGAGCCCGTGGCGCAGGGCGACGAGAAGTTTGAGCCTGCGGGCCACGACGTGGTGTTCGATCACGTGGCATTTGGTTATGGTGCGGGCGAGGACGGCCGCGCCGGCGAGAAAGTTCTTACCGATGTGAGCTTTACCGCTAAGGAAGGCGAGGTCACGGCACTGGTCGGTCCTTCGGGTTCTGGCAAGTCTACGGTGAGCCGACTGGCCGCGCGCTTTTGGGATGCCACCGCGGGCAAGGTTACCGTGGGTGGCGTGGATGTTGCGGGCGTGGACCCCGAGGTACTGCTGCGCGACTACGCCATTGTGTTCCAGGACGTGCTGCTCTTTGACGACACGGTGATGGGCAACATCCGCCTGGGCCGTCGCGATGCCACCGACGAGGAAGTCCTCGCGGCCGCGCGTGCCGCCAACTGCGACGAGTTCGTAAGCCGCATGCCGCAGGGCTATGACACCATGATTGGCGAGAACGGCTCCAAGCTGTCCGGTGGCGAGCGCCAGCGCATCTCCATCGCCCGTGCGTTGCTCAAGGATGCGCCGATCGTGCTGTTGGACGAGGCAACGGCGAGCTTGGATGTAGAGAACGAGACCGTGGTGCAGCAGGCACTTTCTCGCCTGCTCGCCGGCAAAACGGTCATCGTGATCGCTCATCGCATGCGCACGGTTGAAAATGCCGACAAGATCGTCGTGCTCAAGGACGGCGTGGTTGCCGAGCAGGGCACTCCGGCACAGCTCAAGGCAGCGGGCGGAGAATTCGCCCGCATGGTCGCACTGCAAAAGGAAGCAGCAACCTGGCAGCTGTAAGAATGTGACAAAGTGACAGTCCATCTGTCACACTTCATTGTATATGATGAAAATGTAACAAAACTGCCCTAAAACTTCCGTAAATGTGATAAATATCACGTTTTACCCAGGGTAAAATGTGAGAAATCTCACATTTACGGAAGTTTTTTGCGGGAGGTCGGTCATGCAGCGGGATATCATCGCCAAGCTTAATGCTTGGAAGGCGTCGGAGTATCGTAAGCCGCTCATCCTTAAAGGAGCGCGTCAGGTTGGAAAGACGTGGGCGCTCAAGGAGTTCGGCCGCGCCTCGTATCGCAACTGCGTATACCTGACGCTGGAGGAGCCATCTCCCGGGGTTCAAAGCGAATATGCGCAGTTTTTCGAGGGCACGCGTGATCCGCGGCGCATTATTTCAAATCTATCCTTGGCGTTTGGCCAGCCCATCGATCCTGGCGAGACGCTGCTTATTGTTGACGAGATCCAGGACTGCCCCTCTGCAGTTGGTGCTCTCAAGTATTTTTGCGATGAGGCCCCCGAATATCACGTTGCGTGCGCAGGGTCTTTGCTGGGTGTTCGCTTGTCCCGCGAGACGAGTGCCTTTCCGGTGGGAAAGGTCGAGTTCATGGAGATGCGCCCCATGAGCTTTTCTGAGTTTTTAAAGGCCGAAGGCGCCTCAAACTATGATGCGTATCTTGGCGGTCTGGATCAGATCGAGGCGGTACCGGATTTCTTTCATGTCAGACTCGTCGAGCACCTTCGCCGCTATTTTGCATGCGGTGGCATGCCGGAAGCTCTTGGTCGGTGGGTCGAAACGGGTGATATTGCTCAGGTTGATAAAGTGTTATCCGACCTCTTGGATTCCTATGAGCGTGATTTTGCCAAGCACGGTGGTCGTGCACAGTTCGCTAAGCTTTCGCAAATTTGGAACTCAATTCCAACGCAGCTGGCGCGCGAGAATAAAAAGTTTGTTTGGGGTGCGGTTCGCGAGGGGGCTCGTGCCCGCGAATATGAGGACGCTCTGGAATGGCTCGCCGATGCCGGTCTGATCACGTCGGCGCGACTTAATACCGGCGGCGGAATACCGCTCTCGGCCTACGATGATCTCAAGGCCTTTAAGGTTTACTGTCTTGATGTTGGCTTGCTGCGCCGTATGGCAAAGCTCGATGCTTCGGCATTCGCCATCTCGGACGCGATTTTTTCTGAGTTCAAAGGCTCGTTTGCCGAGAACTACGTGCTTCAGGCGTTGCTTCCGCAGCTGGATGCCGCTCCGCGCTATTGGACTAACGAGAAACCAAAGCATGAGGTCGATTTTTTGATTCAAGTCGGAAACAATATTGTTCCCGTTGAGGTCAAATCGGGGGAGGTCATTCATTCCAAGAGTCTGAAATACTATGCCGACAAACATGCGGAGACGACCCCGTTGAGAGTCCGTTACTCCCTTAAGAACCTGAGGCTTGATGATGGGGTGCTCAATATTCCGCTGTATTTGGCCGACCGATCCGTCCCTCTTATCAAGAAAGCGCTCGCAGCATGACAAAGGGACAGTCCCTTTGTCATGCTGCGGGGCAGTGCGGATCGTTGTCTAATACTTTTCCTAGAAGTGAACGACCTTATTTGGACCCACGAAGCATCGACACATTTTGGAGGTTGTTTCCTGCGGTTTTGTCGAGTTTTTCCTGCGGTTTTGCTGCCGAAAAATGCGGATGCTTCGGGGGTCCGATTTTGCTCGTTCACTTCTCGGGAAAACCATTCACCTTCAATCCGCCGGAGAGGGAAGGCCTCTTCTTTGGCGTCACGGGTATGTGTCGTGGCGAACGGATCGCTGAAAACTGGATGCTTTGAGACCTATAGTTTCCAAAAAGTTAACCGTTGTTGACCTGATTTGTTAGATAAACTAAACTATTTTCCAAAAGTGTGCTCGAGCAAACTTATTTACTCGGGTGCTGAGGCACCGTGCCGCAGTTGTTGCGGAAAAGGGAGAGACATCATGAAGAAGTCCACGTTCAATACCCTGCTTGTCGGTGGCGGTTTTCTGCTTGGCACGGCCGGCATCAAGCTGCTCACCAGCGCTCCGGTTAAAAACGCCTGCGTGCAGGGCATCGCGTGCGGCATGCGCATCAAGAACGGCTACCAGGATATGGTCGAGCAGGCCAAGGCCAATGTCGACGACATGGTTGCCGAGGCTGCCTACATCACCCAGAGCGAGGCTGACGCGGACAACGCGGCCGAGTAACGCTTCCAGGCACAAACTATGAGATTCTCGATTATCAGCGAGATCCCCGGCAGGACCCGCCTCCAGTTGGCGGGTCCTGTGCCAGAGAGCGATCTCGATGCGCTTCTAAAGCTCAGCGGCGAAATCGACGGCGTGCACAGGGTGCGCGTCTACGGCCGCATCGGCCAGATGGCGCTTGAATACGACGAGCCGCGCCGCGACGCCGTGCTGGCCGCCGTCGGCGCGCTCGATGCCCAGGCCATCGCCGATGCCAAGTCGGGTTACGTGATGCAGCTCGAGCCGCGCAAGCACAAGCTGGTTATGGATCTGGCGACGCTTGTCGGCGTCCACTACGCGCGCCGTTGGTTTTTGCCCACGCCGCTGCGTGCCGTCTTTGTCGTTGCCGGCTACATGGCCTTTTTGCGCGCCGCTCTCCACGAGCTCGCACAGCCGCGTCTGACCGTCCCCGTGCTCGACGCGTCGGCCATCGGCATCTCGTTCGTCAAACGCGACGTCGACACCGCGGGTCAGACGATGTTCCTGCTCAACGTGGGCGAGCTGCTCGAGGACTACACACGCGCCATGAGCGAAAACGAGCTCATTAACTCGCTGCTCGATGTGCCCGACAAGGCGCAAAAGGTGGTCGGCGACACCGAGGTAAGCGTTGCCGCCACCGAGCTTGAGCCCGGCGACCTGGTCGCCGTGCGCACCGGTATGTCCATCTGCATCGATGGCGTGGTCGAGCAGGGGAGCGCCATGGTCAACCAAGCGACCCTGACCGGCGAGCCGCTGGCCGTCGAGCGCAGCACGGGCGACGACGTATTCGCTGGCACCGTCGTGGAGGACGGCAGCATCCTGGTACGCGTGCGCGCCAACACGGCCCAGACCAAGCTGCGCTCGATCGTCTCGCTCGTTCAGACGGCCGACTCGCTTAAATCCGAGGGCCAGTCGCACATGGAGGACCTTGCCAACAAGATCGTTCCATGGAACTTCCTGCTTGCGGGCCTGGTCGCGCTCACCACGCGCAGTCTCATTAAGACCTCCGCGGCGCTGATGGTCGACTACTCGTGCGCGCTCAAGCTCACGGGTTCGGTCGCCGTCATGACCGCCATGAGCGACGCCGCCAAGATGGGCGTCATGGTTAAGGGCGCCAAGTACTTTGAGTCGTTTGCCAAGGCTGACACCATCGTCTTTGACAAGACCGGCACACTCACCGAGGCCCAGCCGCGCCTGGCTTGCGTGCTCACGACCGACGGCTGGAGCGAGGACGAGGTTCTGCGTCTTTCCGCCTGCCTGGAGGAGCATTTTCCGCATCCGGTGGCGCGCGCCGTCGTTAACGCCGCGTGCGAACGAGGGCTCGAGCACCGCGAACGCCATGCCGCCGTCGAGTACATCGTGGCGCACGGCATTGCCTCGTCCATTGAGGGGCGTCGTGCAATTATTGGCTCGGCGCACTTTGTGTTTGAAGACGAGGGCGCGCAGCTCGAGTCCGACATCAAGGAGCGCATCGAGTCCCAGATGCAGGGTCTATCGCCGCTGTACTTGGCGGTCGACGGCACGGTTGTGGGCGTGCTCGGTATCGAGGACCCGCTCAAGCATGGGGTACGCGAAGCCATTGCCGACCTGCACGCGCTGGGCGTCAAACACGTCGTCATGCTTACGGGCGACTCCGAGCGCACGGCCGAGCGCATTGCGCGCGAGGCGGGCGTCGACGAGTTTAAGGCCGAGCTGCTGCCCGAGGACAAGTACGCCTATGTGGAGCGGATCAAGCGCGAGGGGCGCCGCGTTGCCATGGTGGGCGACGGCGTCAACGACTCGCCGGCGCTGGGCCTAGCCGACGTGGGCCTGGCCATGGGCGGCGGAAGCGACATCGCCAAAGAGGTCGCCGACATCATCCTGGCCGATACAGACCTCGCGGCGATCGTGCGCTTGCGCCGTATGAGTCATGGGCTCATCGACCGTCTGACGAGCTCGTATTCCAAGGTGATGCTTACCAATTCGGCGCTGCTGGCGCTCGGCATTACCGGCACGATTACCCCGCAGATGTCGTCGCTCCTGCACAACGGCTCGACGATTGCGTACAGCCTGGGCAACGCGAAAGCATATCTGCGCTAGCATTTTTGCTTGAGTTTATGGCCCGCGCCCGGGCGGCATTGCCGTCGTCCGGGTGCGGGCTTTTTTGCGTTTGACCGTGTGCTATCAGCCCTATATAGTGATGCTAGCAATGATAGCAGGCGAGAGGAGCGTGATCGATATGAGTGTTGCTGGCAGCATGGCGCAGGTAAATGTTCGTGTGGATCGCTCGGTTAAAGAACGCGCCGAGGAGGCGCTGCGGCTTTCGGGCGGAACGCTGCCCGAACTCATCAAAAAGGTCGTGGCCAAGGTTGCGCAGGGCGGCGGTCAGTGTGAGGAGGTGCTCGCGGTCGTCGACGACCAGCAGCACGCCATCACGCCCGAGTCCCCGTTTGCCGCGTCGTGGGCGGCCGCGGACCAGCTCTATGCGGACTTGGGTATCGTTACGTTGTCTGGGTCCGACGACCGCGATTGGGATACGGTCTATGCGGAGGCCATGGACGAACACTATCGTCAAAAGGGGATGATCCTGTGAGCGGGGCGTCTCTTAAGGTCATGGTGGATGCCAACGTATGGGTCGATTCGTTTTGCGCCGATCATGTAGAGTCGCTTGCCGCGCGGGCTTTTATCGGGCAGGCCGTGGAGGCGGACGCGTCGCTGTTCTTCCCCGTGCACATCGCTAAGGACGTGCTGTACGTTGTCCAGCACGAATTAAAGCGCAGCGTTCTTGCCAGCGGGGGAGCGCTCGACGAGGCTTCTGCCAGCGCGATTGGCGATGCGGCGTTGGCGTTTGTTCGGAACATGACCGAAAACGCCACGGCCGTGGGTGCAGATGCGTCGGACCTTTGGCTGGCCGACAAATATTTAGCGCTCCATCGCGATTACGAGGACAACTTGGTGCTCGCCGCGTGCAAGCGCGCACAGGTCGATTACTTGGTGACCAACGATCGCAAGCTGCTTGAACATGCCGATATTGCGGCAAAAACGCCACGTCAAATGATGCCGATTCTGGCTTTGGCCGAACGTGGCGGGCGGGTATCCCGATAGCGCCTGGCTGTCTGCGTGGCCTTCGGAACGTTGGCGCTCCGAAGGCCACGCATCCTTTAATTACAAGAGCTCAGCCTTGATGGCGGGGGCTTCGGCGAGCTTGTCGGCGGCCTTTTCGTCGGAATCGTTTAGTGCTGCCAGGCTGCGGTAGACCCACTCGTTGACCTGGGTGTTCTTGACGCCTGCGGTTTGCATAAGGGTTCCTACCTCGCGGATTGCTGCGAACAGATTGGCCTTGGAACCCGTGAGCTCAACCGAGGCATCGTGATGTGCGGTGACGCCGCGGTTCTCGCTCACGTGGTCGATAAAGCCCTCGACGGTCTCGAGCTGCTGGGCGAGGGCCGCATCGTCTTCGGTGTCCAGCGCGACGAGGGCGTTCGACACCGTGAGGGCGGGATGTCCGCAAGGGACGAAGCCCTCGATGACATCCATAGCTTCGGTAATAGTAGCGCCCAAGCCAACAAGGGCATCGACGAGCTGTTCTTTGGTATCCATAACGGTCCTTTCGACGGGTCAATTTTGCTTGGCGAAAATATACGTGACGTGTTCGGTAACAAAAATGCGAAGTCGTGCGCACATTATGGTCTTCACAGCTCGTGCATAGAACAGCTGTCCGCTTTCAGAACGTGGTAAGATAACACTCCACAAGCGGGGCTCGCCTCGCATGTTCCTTGAAAAGTCGACGGGTGTTGGGTGCTCGTGCCCAATGCCATCCAGACTTTCCCGACATTCGGGGGCGACTGGTTTCGACACGATAGCTCTGAGAGAGGAAGCAAGCCGAGGTCTCCTCGCCTCGTTAAACAGGGGTACCGTCAAATTGAATTGACAACAACTCTTCTTTTGAGCCTATGGCTCTCGCTGCTTAGTTTATAGCGGCGCGTCAACCCGGTGATTTCCCCGACACCGGCGCGACGTCATTTTAGGGGAATGCTCCTGCGCACGTAATCGGTATGGTGCAGGCTAAGACAGAACCGATTAGGACGCCGCGAGCGTGTCGCTGTGCGCAAAGCGTCCGAGACGAAACCAGCGACTGAGCTTGGAGATGCCAATCAGGGGGCTTTCGTGGACCGGAGTTCGATTCTCCGCGCCTCCACCAAAAGTTACAAGCAGGTAGAGAAGTGCCTCTACCTGCTTTTTTATTACTTAAAGATACCGCGGAGAATCGAACTCTGTGCAGGGCGCGGGCGTAAAGAAAACGCGTAAGCGTTTTTAGCCCGCGGGCGAGGACGCCGGCAGGCGGCCGAAGCCGGTGCGGATTTGCGGAGCAAATACGCGGATTCTCCGCGCAAAGCTTCAACCCTATGCAGATGCGATGCCGATCGGACTGCAGCCTGCCATGCCCCGCATCAACGTCGCCCCAGGCGGAAAATCCATCCCGGAATTCCGGCTCAGACTGGGATGCAGTTTCCGGATGACGCCTCAAGCGGAAACTGCATCCCGGAATCCGTACTCAGACTGGGACGTAGTTTCCGGATGACACATCAAGCGGAAACCGCATCCCGGAATCCCGCCTCAAACTGGGACACACTTTCCGCTCCACCTCCTCAACTCCAAAACCCGTGCGCCCTTCATTCCAAAACTGGGTAGAAGAAAGCCAAAACGCAATCGCGGGAGGTCAATATGACTGCAGAAGATAAGGCAAAGAACGCCGGCAAGGTCGCGCTCGTCCTGGAGGGCGGCAGCTTCCGCGGGCAGTTTACCGCCGGCGTGCTCGACGTCCTCATGGAGGCCGGTGTCGAAATTCCGGCGGTGTACGGCGTCTCGGCCGGTGCGCTCAACGGCGTCAACTACAAGTCGCACCAAATCGGTCGCACCAACCGAGTCAATTTGGCCTTTTGCAACGACAATCGCTACATGGGCGCCGCGTCGTTTGCGTCCACGGGCTCCATCGTGGGCTACGACTTTATCTTCAACGACGTCCAGGATCGCCTGGATCCCTTTGACAACGAGACGTTCGACGCCAGCCCCATCGAGATGTATGCCGTTGCGACGGACATGCTCTTTGGAACCGCTGCCTACCTGCCGGTCGTAAACGCCGTGCTCGATCTCGACGCCGTGCGCGCTTCGACTTCGTTACCGCTGGTGACCCCGCCGGTCGAGATTGACGGCCACAAGTACGTCGACGGCGGCGTGGCCGATTCGGTTCCTATCGAGCACGTGCTCGAGGAGGCGGGCTTCGATCGCGCGGTCGTCATCGTCACCCAGGACCGCTCGTATGAGAAAAAGCCCTACGAGTTTATGCCGGCCGCGCGTGCGCGTTATGCTGACTACCCCTACCTGCTCGAGGCCATCGAGACGCGCCACGATCGCTACAACATCCAGCGTATGCACCTGTGGAAGTATGAGCGCGAGGGCCGTGCGCTGGTCATCGCTCCGCAAAAGCCAGTCGAGGTCGGTCATGTTGAGCACGATCCGGCAAAGCTGCTCGACCTGTATATTCAGGGCCGTCAGGAGGCAAAGCGCTTGCTGGCCGACATCGAGGCATTCATCGAGCGCTAGCGCCGCAACACTACGGCCCATGGACGACATGTGCAGAAACTCTGGTCGGAGCCAAAATACCTGTTGACTCGGACGGCGAGCGGGGTAATA
>CAKUHM010000024.1 GCA_934655835.1 uncultured Collinsella sp.
ACCCCGGCCTCCATGGGTCCATAAAAGCCGAAAAACAGTCCGTATTTCACCGCAACTTAGGAGGGGATGTGAGGTCCCCGGCGCATACATAAAAACGGCTCTGGTCCCCATAAGGAACCAAAGCCGTTAAAACAATCATATGGAGCGGGCGACGGGAAGTCCAAGGATTTGCTTCGCAAATCCTTGTTTCGCTGCGGGCCTTCGGCCCTTGCGTGCTGCGCTGGAAAATGCTCACGCATTTTCTCAGCTCCGCACCCTGCCGGGTTCGATTCCCGTCGCCCGGCACGTAAACGAAAACGGCTCTGGTCCCCATAAGGAACCAAAGCCGTTAAAACAATCATATGGAGCGGGCGACGGGAATCGAACCCGCGTCATCAGCTTGGAAGGCTGGGGTTCTACCATTGAACTACGCCCGCAAGATATGGTCGGGACGACAGGATTTGAACCTGCGACATCCTGCTCCCAAAGCAGGCGCGCTACCAAACTGCGCCACGTCCCGAAGGTGTTGAGCAGCTAAGGTCTAAACCTTGCGTGTCCCAAAGCGAAGGAAATTATAGGGTAGACTTCCCGCCTGTGCAAGCGCAGAAACCCTAGCTCCTCGAATGTGCGACAAACTGGCTATGGGCCAGGCCGATCACAAACGCCACCACGGCAACCGGCGCCCAAGCGGCACCGATATCCGCCAGCGGCAAAGCATCGAACGGCAGCCACGTACCCGCAAAGAACGCGTCACGGATCGAAGTGATCACGCTCTGGACCGCGACAACGCCGCCAACCCAAATCCACACCTGCGGATGCGCATCACAAAAGCCGTGCACCAGACCCATAAGCACCAGCACGATGGCGACGGGATACAAGGCGTTGAGCATGGGCACCGAGAACATAAGGATCATGTCGAGACCCACGTTGGAAAGCACGCACGAAAACGCTGCGAACACAAAGGCAAGAATCGCGAAGGGGCGGCGCATGGCCTCCTCGGAAGCCTCCGCTCCCCCTTCGACCACATAGGTCTCGCAGAAGTAGCGCGAGCAACAGCTGATGAGGCCAATGCACACGTTCATGCAGGCGAGGAAGAAGATCGCGAAGACCACGACGGTGCCCGCCAAGCCAAAGTGCATGGAGGCTGAGCGAGCAAGGATGGCAGCGCCGTTGGTAGCGTCGGGCATAACGGTGCCGAGCTGCATGCCGGCAAGCGCCAGGCCGCAGTAGATGATGGCCATGAGCATGCCGGCGATTACGCCGGAGCGCGAGATCTCGAAGGCAACACGCCTGTCATCGGTCACGCCCAGCTCGTGGATGGTCTCGGCGATGATGATGCCGAAGGCGAGCGATGCGAGCAGATCCATCGTCTGATAGCCGGTCAAGAAGCCTTGGACTGCAGCGCCGGCATCATAGGGAGCTTGCGGGGCAGCAGCCGGTCCCAGGGGCGAGATCACGGCGGCACCCACGACCAGCACAATGAGTGCGATGAGCGCGGGGCCTGTAATGCGACCAAGCACGCGCGTGATAACGCCCGGGCGCAGCGTGAGCGCAAACGCGACCACGAAGAAGGCGACAGCGAAGACTAGGCGTGCGGCGCCAAGCGAGATGCCCTCGGGCAGCAGCGGCACCAGCATCTCGAAGGCCGTGGAGCTCGTACGAGGAATGGCCAGGCACGGACCGATCGCCAGGTACACTGCCGCGACGAAGAACTCGCCAAACTTGGGGTGCACGCGACCGGCAAGCTCACGCGCCGTACCGGCAAGCGCCACAGCGATAAAGCCCATGACGGGCAGGCCGATGGCGGCAATCAAAAAGCCGATCATGGCAAGCGGCGTGGCAGAACCTGCCTGCAGTGCCAGAAGCGGCGGAATAATGAGGTTGCCGGCGCCAAAGAGCATCGAGAACAGAGCGATGCCGACGGTAACGACATGGTCGGAGCGAAGGCCGCGCGGGGCAGATGAAGCCATAAGGCCACCTTTCGGGTCGAAACAAAAACGGGACGGGCAACGTGCCCGTCCCGCAAGTATAAACGCTTTAGCAGGCTACATCCTACCAGGGCGTCAATCTGGCTGCCAAGCGAGTGCACTACGCGCCCGGATGGCGGCGACGCAGCAGCTCGAGCCCCAGCGCGATAAGTGCAACGGCGCCCGCAGCGACGGCGACGGCCAATGGTGCGCGATCACCCGTATCGGCGAGCTGCTGAGCGCTCGACTTGGACGAATCCTTCTTGCCAGAGTTTTCCGTGGCATTCGCCTTTGTCTTATCGGCTGCGGAATCATCCGAACTACCGGGTTTTGCCGGATCCTTAGAATCCGACTGGTCGGAATCGGGCGTTCCGGGCTTATCCGGGTCCGGCTTACCGGGCTCTGGCTTGTCCGGTTGGTCGGGCTCCGGCTTATCCGGGTTATCCGGGTCCGGCTTATCCGGCTGGTCAGGTTCCGGTTTATCGGGCTCGGGCTTGTCCGGCTGGTCCGGATCGGGTCCATCAGGTTTATCCGGGTCGGGATTGACGGGCCCCTGCCTCTTCTTCACCGTCAGCGTACCGGGCTCAACCTCGACATCGAAGTTCGGATCGGTGACCGTCGCGCCGATCTTGTACTCGCCCGCCGGTGAGCTTTCATCGGCGTCGCAGGAGTATTCGACCTTCACGCCCGAAGTATCGACCGCGCTCTCCAGGCTCGAGGTGAACGCGGGGTTCGCCTCTCCCTCGTAGCGCTCGGCGTCATCGACCTTCACCTTGAGCTTCGCCGGCGTAATCTTGAACTTGCGCGAGGCGGCGCCGATATACCCGTTGCTTCGCAGCGTGGCAACAACGCGGTACGTGCCGGCATCGGTCGGGGCCTCGCTCGACGAATAGTACGTGCCGTCCGTCCCGTAATACCTGATCCTCAGGTCGCCCTCGCAGGCCTTGGGGACACCCGTGACCTCGGGCGCTTGGGCATCACCGCTGTAGACGAAGCTGCCGCCCTCAAATGCAAGCTCGACCCGCTTCGCCTGGGCGACCAGCACAAAGTGCGCGGTCACCGTCTCTCCCTGAGCGTCCTTGCACGTGACGTCGAAGCTAAACACTCCGGCCTTGGACGGCGTACCCGAGAGCATCAGGCCGCCCGCCGCGCGGGTGAGCTTAAACCCGTCGGGAAGATCTTCCTCGTCCCACGTGTACTCGTACAGAGGCTCGCCGCCCGCGGCTCCGGCAATCGTCACACGGTACGCACTATGTGCACGCGCCGCCGGCAGCAGGCCGCCGTTGAACACAAGGGCATCCCGGGGCACAACGGACACGACAGCACGATCGCTGTCTGCCTGCGTCTCAGTGCCAAGGTAGCGCTGAGTGATGCGACAGAAGTATTCGCCGGCGCAATCGTCATCGAGGTTCTCAATGAGGAGCGTCTCCCCCGTCTCGCCCTCGAGCGCCACGGCCTCGCCGTCCACCATGCGGAACCACTGATAGGACAGTTCGACATCGGCGGCCGGACCCGCGGACGAGGCAGCGTGGTCGGCAACGCCCTTGCCCGCCTCGGCAGCAACCGAGAGCACGGCCGAATCACCCTCGTGGGCGCTCGCGTCCTGCGGCTGAGCGATCACCTTCGGAGCGTCCGCCTTCGCGAACTCGAACGTGACCTCCTGCGACGCGGCAACGCCGCTCAGCGTGACCTCGTACGCTCCGCCCTTATAGTCAGAGATGTCGAAGTCGACGCTCGTATCCGAGCCGGCCTCCGCGACCGTCACGCGCTCGAGGTAGCAGCCCTCGTCGGGCGTCGCCGCGATGGCCACACTCTCGCCCGCAGCAACGGTGACCGAACCGTTGTCGACCGAACCGTTGACCGCCTTTGCCTTCACTTCAAAGCGTTCGGGCTTGTTCGGGTTATCGGGCCCGGGATTGTCCGGGTCGGGGTTATCAGGATCGGGCTGATCGGGGTCGGGTTTGGGGCCCGGCTCAGGATTGTCGGGATCCGGATTATCCGGGTCGGGGTTGTCGGGGTTGGGATTCGGGTCCGGGTCAGGCTGATCGGGATCTGGGTTGCCCGGGTCAGGCTGACCGGGGTCGGGGTTGTCCGGGTCGGGATCGACAGGCCCCTGCTTCTTCTTCACCGTCAAAGTTCCGGGCACGACCTCGACGTCGAAGTTCGGATCGGTGACCGTCGCATCAATCTGGTACTCGCCCGCCGGAGAGCTCTCGTCGGCGTCGCAGGAGTACTCGACCTTCGCGCCCGAAGTGTCAACCGAACTCTCCAAGGTCGAGGTGAACGCAGGGTTCGCCTCCCCCTCGAAGCGTTCAGCATCGTCGACCTTCACCTTGAGCTTTGCCGGAGCAATCTCGAACTCGCAGACGGTGGCACCGACATAGCCATGGGCTCGTAGCGTTGCAACAGCGCGGTACGTGCCGGCATCAGTCGGAGCCTCGGTCGAGGAATAATGCGTGCTTCCGGTCCCGTAGTACTTAATCTTGAGATCACTCTTGCAGACCTTAGGAGCACCGGAAACTTCGGGCGCCTGCGATGCGCCATTAAAGGTAAAGTCGCTATCCGCAAACGTAAGCTTTACACGCTTCGCCTGGACAACGAGCGCAAAGTGGGCAGTCGCGGTCTCGCCGCGGGCATCCGTGCACGTGATATCGAAGGCGGAAACGCCCGTCTTTGACGGAACACCAGAGAGCGTCAGGCTGCCCGAAGTACGGGAGAGCTTGAGCCCGTCGGGGAGCTTCGTCTCATCCCATGTGTACTCGTACGGAGCCTTGCCGCCCGCGGCCCCGGCAATCGTTGCGAGGTACGTGCTGTGGGCGCTCGCTGCCGGCAGCACGTCGCCATTGAACACAAGGGTATCCCATGCAACGATGGAGACGGAAGCACAATCACTGTCCGTCTGCTTCTCAGTGCCAAGGTAGTGCTGCGTGATGCGGCAGAAGTACTCGCCTGCCCGCTCGTCATCAAGGTCCGAGAGCGGCAGCGTCTCTCCCGTCTCGCCCTCGAGCGCAACGGCCTTGCCATCCACCATGCGGAACCACTGGTACGAAAGCTCAATCTCTGCGGCAGAGCCCGTGGACGCGGCGGCATGCTCAAGGACATTCTCCCCCGCCTCGGCAGCGACCGAGAGCACGGCAGAATCGCCCTCATGGGCGCTCACGTCCTGCGGCTGCGCGACCACACGCGGCACGTCCGCCTTTGCGAACTCAAACGTAACCCTCTGCGACGCGGTGATACCGCTCAGCGTGACCTCGTACGCCCCGCCCTTGTAATCAGAAATGTCGAGGTCGACGGCCTCGTCCGAGCCGACCTCAGAAACCGTCACGCGCTCGAGATAGCAACCCTCGTCGGGCGTCGCCGAAAGGGTCGCATCCCCACCCTCAACAACCGTAACCGAAGCATTGTCGACCGAGCCGTTGACCGCCTTCGCCGTCACCTTGTAGCGCTCGGGCTTCTTCTTGACCATCAGCGTTCCGGGATCGACCGCGACATCGAAGTTCGGGTCGGCGACTGTCGCGTCGATCTGGTACTCACCCGCCGGCGATTTCTTATTCGCCGAGCAGAAGTATGTAACCTTTACGTCCGAGGTATCGCAACGACTCACCAGGCTGGAGGTAAACTCGGGATTCGCCTGGCCCTCAAAGCGCTCGGCATCGTCGACCTTCACCAGCAGCTGAGCCGGAGCAACAGTAACCGCAAGCTCAACGTCCTCGGCGGCAAGGTAGTTTCGAGACGCCTTGGCATGGGCGACAACACGTGCCGTACCGGCAGCCTTCACGGTCGCGCAACGTCCCTTGATCGAAATCGGGCTTGCGTCGTCGTCCGCGGAGTCAACGAGCTCAAAGCTCACGGGAGTCTGGGCGACGTTGTCGAACACAATGGGATCGCCACCGTACACGCCCGAATAGCTCGTTGAACCCGTGATGACCTGGCTGGCCTTTGCAATCGAGAATTCGGCGTTCTTTTTGCCCTGATAGTTGGGGTCAGTCACCTTAACCGTGATGCGATAGCGCCCGCTGTCGCACGGCTCCAGCGCCGTAGGGCCATAGGACGTTCCATCGATGCCGCGATACGTGACGGAATAGGCGGACGCATCAAGGCCGGCAACCGCAACCGTCGCACCGTGTCGTGCGCCATCGTATGTCACGTCGGACGTCTCGATCGAAATATCGACCGGAGCCTTCTCGATGATAAAGTCGCAGCTTGCGTTACCCACATATCCGTTAGCGTCGAGCGTCGCCAACGCACGATACGTACCGGCGTCCACCGGTGCCTGATCAGACAAGTAATGCGTGTCGCCCGTACCCACATACGTTATCGCGACATTGTCCTCGCAGCCCTCAGGCACGCCCGAAAGCTCCGGAGCCTGCGCCGTCGCATTGTAAGTAAAGCTCTGGCCCTCAAATGCGAGCGGGGCTTCCTTCGCCTTCACGACCAGCGCGAAGTGTGCAACACGCTTGTTGCCCAGGTCATCGGTGCACCTAATCTTGAAGCGGCACACGCCCGTAGCCGAAGGCACGCCCGAGAGCACCAAGGCACCCGTTCCGTCATCGCCCAGCGTCAGCTGCATGCCCTCGGGAACCTCAACCTCATCCAAGTTGTACACATACGGCGCCTTGCCGCCCCTGGCGCCGGCAATCACGACACGGTAGTCATCGTGAGCGGTCGCCGCCGGCAGCACGCGCCCGTTGAACACGAGTGCCTCGCGTGGCACGATGGACACCGTCGCATGCTCGGTATCCGTCTTTGTCACCGTGCCCAGGTAGCTCTGCGTAATGCGGCAGAAGTACTCGCCTTCGCCCTCGCCGTTGAGCTGGGCAATCGAGAGGGTCTCCCCGGTCTCGCCCTTCAGCTTCACATTGCCGTCGGCAGACACGCGATACCACTGGTAGCTCAGCTTAACGTCGGCGGCAGAACCCGAAGATACGGCGGCATGAACGCGAACATTACGCCCCGCCTCGGCGCCAACCGAAAGCTCAACCGGATCGCCCTCGTAAGCACTCGCATCCAGCGGCTGAGCGAGCACCTCTGGAGCCGCAGCATTCGCGAATTCAAACGTGACCTGCTGCGGAGCACTCACGCCGCTCAGCGTGACCGCGTACGCCCCACCCTTATAGTCAGAAATATCAAGGTCATAGGCATTGCCGGCCGAACCGTCCTCGCCAGCCTCTTCGGCAACGGTCACGCGCGTCAGGTAGCAGTCCTCATCGGGCATCGCCGAAAGCGTCACCTTGCCATCCGTAGCGACCGAAGCAGTCTCCGGATCGACCGATCCGTTGACCGCTCGGGCCGTCACCTTGTACTTAGGTGCCTCCACAAAGCGCGCCTCGACGGTCATGTTGTCCTCGGGAACAAACGTCCAAACTGCATCCGTGCTCAGCGGCTCATCGCCCAACGACCCGTCGTCATTGCGCGCATACCAACCATCGAACACGTAGCCCGCATCGGGAACGGCAGTCAGCGTCGTCGACTCACCGTTCTCGACCTCATTGGTTACGGCATACCCCAGCGATTCGTCCTCGGAGGAACCCTCGACGTGTCCGCCCTGACGCGAATCCACCGCCGTGACCGTCATCGACGCCCGCTCATAAACGGCCGTAAAGGTACGGTTGCCAAACACCACGCGGTTGATTACCGGCGTGGCCCCCACGGGAAGGCCGTTCTCGTCAACCCAGTATTTAAACTTCCAGCCCTTATGCGGCACGGTAAACATAATCGCCGCGGAGTGGTAGGAGCCGCCGGTACCAAGCGCAACCATGCTAAAGCCCGCGCCCTTGGGATACGTAGCGACCTGAACATCGCAGCCTGTCTCATAGAACACAGCCGTGAGCTGCCTATTCTCCTTGGCGGTGCCGATATAGAACGCGCTATAGCTCACCGTGACGCCCGCATCGTCGACCCAGTGCGAGAAGTGGTACTTCTTCCACGGAATCGCGATCGCCATAAACATGTCGCCCCTGTCGTACGACCTGCTACCGGCAGGAATGCCGTCGACCAGAAGGGCCGTGCCGCGGAAGATGGACGAGCCCGTAACTGTGATGGTCACCTGTCCATCGGATTCAAACTGCGCGTAGTACGTCATATCCTGCGTGGCGGTCACATCAAGGGTCGTCGCGGTCTCGACAATCGAGGTACCCTCCTTGTCGGTGCTCCAGCCCACAAAGCGATAGCCCATACCGGCAACAGCGGTCAGTTCCACCTGATCGCCTACGGCAAAGCTACCGCTGCCCGTAACACGGCAGCCCCTGCTCGAAGCCTTGTCCTTCACCACGACCTCGCCCGTAACGGCCACCTCGTACGGATCGGCAAACACGGCCTGGAGCTCCAGCGTTTCGTCCTCGAGCCCCTCGACCATATCCCTTTCGAGCTTAACCCAGCAATGGGCGTCACAACTCAGCAGCGACTTGTTGCCCTCGGTGTCCAGAACATACCAGCCGACAAAACGCTTGGTCCCCATGGGCGTAGCGTTGAGTTCGACCGTATCACCGAACTGATAGGAGCCCTCGCCGCTCAGGGTGCCCACGCCATCGTCACTCGCGCTCAAAACGACCTGATAGGACTTAGGGTTAAAGGTCGCCGTATAGGCGGCGTCGGCCGTGACCTTAACGGTATAGTCGGCGTTCTCGCTGACCGTCTCGCCCTTGTCGTCCGTCCAGCCTACAAACGAGTATCCGGTATTGGCGGTCGCACGAAGCGTCGCACGGTCGCCTGACTCATAACCGCCAAAGCCGCTCACAGCTCCGCCCTCAGCTGGCGAAGCGACCGTGCTCACGACATACGAACCCGACGCGAAGACGGCGTAGAGCGACGTGTCCTCGCACACAGTAAATCGATAGGTTTTCTTGGAGCTCACGCATGTGCCGTTACGGAACCAGCCCACAAAAGCCGTATCCTCGGCGGCGACCGCACGCACCGTAGCGACCTGCCCGGCGGCATACGTTCCCGCGCCCTTGACCGTACCCATACTCTCTTCGCACGATACATCCACCGTATATTGCTTTCCCGAGAACACGGCTTGGAGCGTCGTGTCAGACGTCGGCACCACGTGATAGGTGCTGTCACGGCTTACCACAGCGCCCGACGCATCGGCCCAATACTCAAACGCATAGCCCGAAAGCGCGTGCGCAGTCAGCGTGGCGGCATGCCCCGCCTCGACGGTACCCGTGCCCTCGACCCAGCCGGCGGCACTCGATTCGACCAGCGAACCGGTGCCGGAATCGATTACCGTCGTGGCTTCGACTTCATAGCTTTTTGCCATAAAGCGAGCGACGTGCACATGGCTGCGCTCCTGGTGGCAGGTGAACTCCGCATCGGCAGACTCAAACGTGCCGTCGGCCGTATACCAACCAGTAAAGACATAGCCGGGATTGGGCGTCGCCTTAAGGGCAACCTCCGCACCGCGGTCTGCAAGGATGCGGCTCGCCTTGACGGTGCCACCCTCCGCAGGATCGGCGAGGGGCACGCAGACGGTATCGATGGGCACAAAGGCCGCGGTAATAACACAGCGCCCGGTTTTACCGCGAGCTTTGGCAACCAACGAGGTCTCGTGCTTAAGGCTCTTCAGGCGCCCGTTGACATACCAGCCCCGGAACAAAAAGCCTGGATGGGCCTTGGCCGTCAGATGAAGGGTCTCCCCCAGCTTGAATTTGTCGGTCGTGGGCTTCACCACAGTCCCGTTGCACGTCACGGTACCGCCGAGCCACGAATCGGCCGTGACCATGACCTCGGGCTTTGAGTCGGTGAAGATCGCGGTATAGGTATCGCTCTTGGTAACCTTAACGACCAGCTCGGCGGTGTCGTACTCCTTACCGGAGTCATCCTTCCAATGGTCAAAGCGGTAGCCGTCGTTGGCCTTCGCCTTGAGCATCACCGTATCGCCGTATCCGCAGGTAACCGAAGACGCCCCGGGATGCCCCTCGATCTCCACCGTACCGCGCTCCACAAAGGTCTTCTTGGCCTTCGCCGTCACGGTATACGTGTTTTCCTCAAACACCGCACGCACGGTGCATTCCACGTCCTCGGGATAGAACTCGAGGTAGCTCGGGTCGGTACCCAGTAGCAGGTCCGTCTTGGCGTCATACCAGCCCTTAAAGGTAAATTGTTTGCTCGCCTCGGCCGTAAGCTCAATGCTCAGCGTGGCAGGCTCGCCCTTAATGCAGTAGCCCTCGCCATGTACCAAATACTTACCCGCCATGGCCGCGGCCGGCTCAACGACCACGTCCACCTTGCAGGCACGCGTAAACTTCGCTTGGATCACGCAGTCGGTAATGGGCTCAAAGGTATAGGAGCGCTCGCTCGAAACCAGCGTCGACGTAGCATCCGAACCGCCGTTGCTCAGATACCAACCGTCAAAGATATAGCCCTCGGATGGCGTGGCCTCGGCGGTCACGCGCTCGCCCTCGGGAACCTCGAGCACCATGCCGGCAGTCTCGCCGCGCTTGAGCGTTACGGTGCCGCCCTCGAGCGGGTCGGCCTCCGCGCGCACGGTATGCGTATCCCGGCCGTCCATCACGGCCTCAATCCGCGCGTTACCGTTAACGCGGTATTCGCAAACTTCCTGCTTGTTGGCAATTGTAATGCCCTGCGCATCGGTTTCGCGCCACTCCACAAACCGGTACGTCTTCTCCGGATTGTCGGGGCGCACCTTGGGCCGCATCGTAAACGTGAGGATGTCCCCATCCTTCGCACGAACCTTGCCGTCCACGACCGGCACGCCATCGCACAGCACCTCCGCGCTGTCGGAGGGGTCGGTATTCACCAGGATGGTCTTGTCCGCCTTGCGGAAGCGTGCAACCAGATGGCGGTCGACCTCGGCCTGAAAGGTATACGTACGCTCGGGCGAAACCTCGATGCCGTCCTCGAACCATCCCACAAAGGCATAATCGGGACCCTCGCTCGCGGTGACCATCGCCTCATCGCCGCGTTTAACGCTCTGCTTTACGGGGCTTGCGGTGCAGCCCGTCGAGAAATCGGCCTGAACGCCATCGGCCTCGGCAACCGCTGTAATGTCCACATCCTTCTCAAAGACGGCCGTCATCTTTACAATCTCGGGCGTCAGGTCCGTGATGGTCATCGTCTTAACGGGTGATGTCGAAACCTCAACACCGTCCTGTTTCCAGCACACAAAGCGATAGCCGGGATTGGCGACGGCTTCGAGCGTGGCAACTGTTCCCTCGTAGTGGAAACCACCGCCGGTAACGACACCGCCTACCTCGGGCTGCGCGGTGGCAATAACCTCGATCTTGTGGTCGCCGTGGGGCTTATCGGGATCATGCGGTTTCTTGTGGTCGTCAATGATGTCCTTGATCTCCTTGAGCACCTTGGTGCCCACGGCGGCGACATCCTCAATGTTGTCGGCCATGCCGATCTCGATCACCGCGTCGGCCGCGATGGGGTCGACGATCTCGCCCAGGCCGTATATGGTTGCGAGAACTGCCGCGGCGGTAATCGCGGCGATGAGCGCGGCCTTTAGCGCCGCAAGCGACTCGGCAGGATCGGTCGCCTCACGGAAATGCGCGGTGTACTGCACATCCCCCTCGAGCACAAACGTGTAGGACGGGCCGTCGTCGCCGGTAAAGACGACGTTGCCGAGGGCATCGGTCGCGTAGTCAAACACATAGCCGGGCATTGGCACCGCCACGACCGTGACGCGCGACCCAATGCCATACAGGCCCGTGGAAAGGAACTGTCCGAGCGGCTGGCCGTTTTCATCGACTCCGTCCACGCTCAGGACAACGCTCGCCTGCGGGGCGCAGTAGCGCGGCGTAATTTCGATCCTCGCGTCAGTCTTGTCCTCGGACACCATCGCGTCCGCCTCGTCCACCGTATAGGTAAAGTCGAGCTGATCGCTCACGGCGTACGCATCATCGCCCTCGCCCAGGTACCAGCCCAGGAACAGCGCGTTGTCCGTGACGGCAGAAACCTCAACCGTCTCACCGACATTGCGATAGCAGTTTTGAGCGATAACGCTCAGGTGCGCAAAATCCTGCGATGAATCGGTCGCCTGCGCATCGTTGACATGCACCGCATAGTCCTTGAGCTTAAAGCGCGCCTCGAGGGACAGGTCCTTATCCGGCGTAAACGTGTAGACCGTCTCTTTGGAGATGTACTCGCCGGACTCGGTGTCATACCAACCCTTAAACGTTATGTTGTCGTTGAGCATCCCCGAGGCACCGGCATCGAGCGTGACCTCGGCGCCCGCATCGATCGTCATCGAGTCGGAAACATCGGGCAGCTCCACGCCGTCCATCAGCTTGCGTTCGCCTTTATCGATCGTGTGGGCAGAGGAGATTTGGAACGATGTCGGCTCAGGCTTCTTGAGCTGTAAGGTGCCCTTAGTTTGGGTTTCGAAATGCGAATAGCCGTCGTCATACACGAGCTTGATGGGCTGTCC
>CAKUHM010000025.1 GCA_934655835.1 uncultured Collinsella sp.
CATGTAGCATGTGCCTACGGGGATAGTCGTGACGGCGCGAGAGAGCCGTAGCCAGTTTCAGAATCGTGCGAGCTGCCTGCGCAAGCTGAAGGCCGAGCTCGAGCGTCGCGGCCGTCCGCCGCGCCGTCGCGTCAAGACCAAGGTGCCCCAACGCTCGCGCCAGCGCAGACTCAACGACAAGCACTTCAACGCTATCAAAAAGGCCAACCGCCGCAAGCCGAGCAGCGAAGAGTAGCCTCCTCAATAAGTTGCGGTGAAATAGGGACTGTTGGGCTGTCAAGCCGCAAACAGTCCCTATTTCATCGCAACTTAGAAGGGGCTAGCGGGTTGGGTGCCAGACCTCGAGGGCGGCGGGGAGGATGTCGACCTCGATGCGGGAGGCGATGACGGGCTCGCCGTCGGCCTGGATGGGGTAGTTGGGCTCCTCGAAGGTGAGTTCGGCATGGCGGCAGCGGCGCATGCGCACCGGCGGCAGCTTGGTGTGGTGGCCGTCCTTGGCCGAAAGGAACATAGGTAGTGCGACTGCGCGGGGGACAGGGCCGCAGGCGTAGCAGACGTCGAGTATGCCGTCGCAGGGGTCGGCGTCGGGGCAGATACGATAGCCCGAGCCGTAGGTGGGACCCAACTGAATTGCCATGATGATTGCCCGCACGCGCTCGGCTGGCGCGCCATCAAAGCTCGCCGTCATGGGGAAGTTTCGATAGCGCAGGCCAAACTGCTCAAGTCCCGAGAGGGTGTAGAGCGGAGCGCCGGCGAGTCCCGTCTTTTTGCGCAGGTCGGTGGTGCCTAGGCCGATGGCGGCATCAATGCCGACCGAAAGCGTTTGGTCGTAATACTCGACTGCCGCCTCACCACTGCCGCTTGCGGGGTTCCACGAGAGAATGCGCCCGATGTCCTGACGCCGCAGCTCGCAGGTAAGCAGCGCACCAAAATCCTTGCCGGAGAAATCGTCGATACCGAGGGTCTGGGCAAAATCGTTGCCGGAGCCCACGGGCAGGATGGCGAGCGCCGGTCGGACCGCCTCTTCTTGCGCCATCAAGCCATTGACGACCTCGTGAATCACGCCGTCGCCGCCGAGGGCAATAACGGTGCGGTAGCTTTGAGCTTGGGCGGCGAGCTCTTTGGCGTGTCCCATGTACTCGGTCAGCACCAGGTCAAACTGGGATGAGCGCGCGGTCATGTCCAAAAAGCGCTGCAGGCGCTCGGCCACTTCGCGTGCCGCGCCCGACTGGGCGGCGGGGTTGGCGATGATCAGCGTACGGCCAAAATCAGTTGCGTGCATGGGGCGACTCCCGGCGTATGGTATGACGGTGCGGTCGCGCTCGGGCTACGTTGCCCCGATTGTGGCTGCACGGCGAATACTTACGTCTACTCTATCAGGTCGTTGTGGCGCTCGATAGCCTCTGCCACCGTACCGCCCTCGTCCACAATGAGCGAACGGCGTTTGGGCGAGATAATGCGCTGCGCGGGATAAACGCCGCGGTGGCCGCCGGCAAGATAGCTGATAAACGCAACGATGACAAAGAACCCGGCTGCTGTGCCGTGGAACAGGTCGATGGCCATCATGCAGGTGGTGATGGGCACGTTGAGGCCGGCGCAGAACACGCCGAGCATGCCGAGAGCCGCCAGAAAACTGGGGTCAAGCCCGGTAAGGCAACCGATCCAGCCACCGAGTGCCGCACCGATGCCAAACAGGGGCGTGACCTCGCCGCCTTGGAAGCCCGCGCCCAGGGTAAGCGCTGTGACGACCAACTTGATGGCTGCGTCCGCTAGGGTGGTGTTGCCGGCAAATCCGGCGCCGGAAAGCCACGTGGAAAGGCCGGCGTAGTCCCAGGCGTCGAGGAGGGCATAGGCGGCCAAAACCACGATTGCGCCTATGAGTGCGCGGACGAGGTAATTGGTGATAAAGCGACCGTACAGGCTCTTGACGGTTCGAACCGACCAGGCAAAGAGGCGTGCCGTCAGACCGAAGATAATGGCGCTGATAACAACGATGACAACCGTCCGTGGTGTCATGTTGGGAACGCTGGCGATAACATTCGCTTCGTACTCGGTACCCAGAGCGAGTGATGTGAAGTAGCCGGTAAACGAGGCAACCAGGCAGTAGATGCCGGCGGTGTAGTCGATCTTGCCGATAAAGCACATTTCCATGCCAAAGAAGGCACCGGCGAGGGGCGAGCCGAACACGGCGCCAAAGGCAGACGAGATGCCGGCGAGCATGAGGTCGTGATGGTCGTGCTTTTTGAGATGGGCGAGGTTTGAGATGTTGCTGGCGATGGTGCCGCCGATCTGCACGGCAGCGCCCTCGCGTCCGGCCGAGCCGCCTGTCAGGTGCGTAAGCGTGGAGCAGACAAAGGTGAGGACGGCCATGCGGGCATGGATGAGGCGGGTTCCCAGGGCGGAATCGATGACCAGGTTGTTGCCACGTTTGGCGGCAAGGCCGTGGTTCTTATACACCCATGCGGTGGCGACACCCACGGCGGGGAGCAGGGCGTAGACCCACGCATGGTGCTCGCGATAGTCGGTCGCGATGTTCAGCGAGGCTAAAAATGCCCAGGCGGCAACACCCATGGCGAGCGAGACGATCACGACGAGCACGAGCAGCTTGGCGCTCGCGAGCAGATTGCGGGCGTTCCGGCGCGTGTCGGCGGCCAAGAGATGCTCAGAGCGGGTGAGCTGATGCCTGCCGGCCATGATGACGTCATTCAGGGAGAAGAAGCCTCCCTCATCGAGCGGCAGGGAATTGTCTTGCTCTTCGCTTTCGCTGTCTGATGTGTCGGTAAAAGCCATGGTGTCCTCTTCTTTGGTTACAACGCAAGCATTATAGAGCGTGACAAACGCGTCAAGCCGGTGGGTTGGTTTCGGTTCTGTTTCGTGCCCTGTAACCGACAGGTGTATTCGCGAGTGCAGGCCGTCTTACGGTTGAGCAGTGGGGGATTATACTGAATAAAACATAAAGAATCGGCGCCCTTGTTACGCGCCGCAATCTGTAAGAGGTGCATATGGCAGAGAAGCTCATTCCGTTGGAGGACGCGCAGGCAATTGTCTTGTCACATGTGAGTCCGACCGGGGTTGTCGAGATTCCCGTATGGCAGGCGGCCGGCCTTCCCTTGGCCGAGGAAGCCGTGGCCGATATCGACATCTCGCCATTTGCTAACAGCGCCATGGACGGGTATGCCGTACGCGCCGCAGATCTTGCTACGGCGTCAACCGATGCGCCGGTGACGCTTTCCGTTGTTGGCCACGAGGCAGCGGGTCATGTGTTTGAGGGCACGATCGGCGCGGGCGAGACGGTCCGCATTATGACGGGCGCGCCGGTGCCAGAGGGCGCCGATGCCGTGGTGAAGTACGAGATCGTCGATGTGCTCGACGGCGATGGCAACGAGGGCTCGCACGTCCGCTTCTCGGCGCCGGCTAAGGTGGGGGAGAACGTTCGCTCTGCTGCCGAAGAAGCCCATGCCGGCGACGTCGTGATGCGTGCCGGTGAGGTTGTGGCGCCGGCTGGTGCGGGCCTGCTGGCAAGCGCCGGGTACGCGAGCGTGAAGGTGCACGCCGCACCGCGCGTGGGCATCATCTCGCTGGGCACGGAGCTGGTTGCTCCAAGTGAGCTTCCGGCGCGTGGCCAGATTCGCGATTCCAACTCCTCGGCGCTGATGGCCGAGGCACTCGATGCCGGTGCCGAGCCTGTCTTCTATGGCATTGCGCCCGACGACGAGCAGGCGATATCCGAGCTCGTACACCGCGCGGTGCGCGAGTGCGATTTTGTCATTACGAGCGGCGGGGCCTCGGCCGGAGACTACGATTACGTGACGGCGCTGGTCCAGCGCGAAGGCGAGGTCCTGTTCGATCGCATCTCGATGCGTCCCGGCAAGGCCATCACGTTTGGCCTGCTCGGCGGCAAGCCGTACCTGGGGCTTTCGGGCAATCCGGCGGCGGCCTACGTGGGCTTTGAGGTGCTCGCGCGCCCGGCGATTCGTAAGATGCGCGGCTTTGCCGAGGGGGCGCGTCCTATGCAACAGGCAATGCTGACACACGGAGTGAAGAAGCGCCAGGACCGTCGATTCTATGACCGCGCCACGGTTGCGCGCGATGCCCAGACCGGCGAGCTTATGGTGACTGAGGCCAAGAGCCAGAATTCGGCGCTGCTTGGCACGATGCAGCGCGCGAATTGTCTGCTGCGCATTAACGAGGGCCCGTGCGAGCTCGAGCCGGGCGATGTCGTGGATGTCGTCCGTGTCGATCTGCCCGAGGGAACGGTGCTGTAGGAGGATGACGATGGAGTTGAAGATTTCGATCGTGACGTGTTCGGACACGCGCGATCTTGCCCAGGATGAGGCCGGAGCCGCGCTCGAGGAACTCATTGCGGCTCAGGGCTGGACGGTAGCCTCGCACGTGGTTGTGCGCGACGACGTCGACGAGATCGGCGCCGCTATCGTGGACGCTGCCGACGAGCGCCATGTCCATGTTGTGCTTACCTGCGGCGGCACGGGACTTTCGATGCGCGACGTGACGCCCGAGGCGACGTGCGCCGTCTGCGACCGCGATGTGCCGGGCATTGCCGAGGCGATTCGCGCGTACTCGATGACCAAGACGCGCCGCGCGATGCTGTCGCGCGCCGTGTGCATGCAACGCGGTCATACACTTGTCGTAAACTTTCCCGGATCCACCAAGGCAGCCCGCGAAAGCTGGGAGGCGATTGCCGACCAGCTGGAGCACGCGGCACAGATGACGGCGGGCGGCGGACACGCCAAATAAGCGTTTCACCTGCGGCGGAGTGACCCGAACGGTTGCTCCGCCTTTTTGCTTGATGCCGAGGTGAAGTCGATGCGTGTCGTAATCTGAAAATATATTCTCATGCGAGAATAATTTCTCACTGCTATTATTCGCGCTGAAGTATAATCTGATTACAGAATAAAGCCTGCGGTGGGGTGCCCGGGCACAAGGTCCGAAAGGGTTCAATATGTTCGATATGGTTTCTCGCCGCGGTTTCGTTTCGCTTTCTGCCGCCGCTGCCGCCGGCCTTGGCCTTGCTGGCTGCTCGGGTAACAAGGAGTCTGAGTCTGCTGGTTCCGACGCCGGTTCTGTCAAGTCCTCCTCTAAGAAGAAGGCCGTCGAGCTGCAGATTTTCGCCGCCAACTCGCTCGAGAAGGCCCTTCCCGAGGTCCAGGAACTCTACACCGACCAGACCGGCACCACCTTTGCCGACACGCAGTTCAAGGCCTCTGGCGACCTCGTTGAGCAGATGAAGGCCGGCGCTGCCGTCGACGTGCTCATCACCGCTTCCAAGGGCACCATGGACGATGCCGAGACTGCCGAGCTCGTCGATACCGACACCCGCGAGGACATGTTCGTCAACGATCTCGTAATCATCCGCGCCGAGGGCTCCGACACCAAGGTTGAGGCCATCGCCGACGTCGCGAACCTGGACGGCAAGATCGCCATCGGCGATGCTAAGACCGTTCCGGCCGGCAAGTACGCCAACCAGGCGCTGGCCTCTGTGGACCTCTACACCGGCACCGAGGGCGACGACGGCGAGTACGCGCCCGAGATCGCCGACAAGGTCGCGCTGGCCGATAAGGTCGGCACCGCTGCCGCCTACGTGTCCACGGGCGACTGCGTGGCAGGTTTTGTCTACAGCTCCGACATCTATCGCTACGACGGCATCGAGGAGGCTTTCGTGTGCCCCGTGGATTCGCACAAGCCCATTGTGTACCCGGGTGCCGTGGCCGAGAGCTCCGAGCATGCCGACGAGTCCAAGGCGTTCATCGACTTCTGCCTGTCCAACAAGAAGGCGCAGAAGATTTGGGCGAAGTACGGCTTTGAGCTTTCCGAGTAGTGCATAGCTGAGCTACATAACGATATGCTTGAGGGCGGGCGTTCTTGCGATCGCCCGCCCTTTTTAGATTGAAACGGCGTGCCTGCGCGCCGTTGCCCTTTGTTTGAGGAGTCGCCCGTGTCAAGGAAAACGATTCGCCTGCTCGCTGCGCTGGCGGCGGTTCTCTTTGCGTTTACCTCACTGCCCGGAGTTGCTTGTGCCGAGGCGCTTTTTGCCACTGCCGACGGACGCCAGGCGACAGAGGACTCTGCGCTTATCGATGGCGTCGATTTTGGCCTCAACGCCTTTGAGCGCAACGCCAAGGGCACGGCCCGCTCGTTTGCCGACCAGCCCGAGGGTTATCGTTTTCCCATCTACAGAAAGACGTCGCTCGTAACGGTGACCACGCCTACGAGCATCGTGGTGTGGGTCGATGCGCATGCCGCCAAGGAAGCGGGCCTCGATATCGCAAATGCCTCCGACCAAAAGGCGCTCAAGAAGATGCTCGCGGGGCTCGATAAGTCTCACTCCATGGGAGGCGCGCTGCTGGAGGACTCCAAGCTCGAGTGGGTGTTTACCTCGGACAATGAGCTGGTACAGGGCGATTACCGTTATCTGTTTAAGGTGAAGGGCGACGACGGCGACTACTACACCGTCGTGAATGCCGCGGACGCCGCAAACCCCGGGCTCAATCTGGGTGACGGAGCCCTGTGGAGCGATAACGCCGCCTTGGTGCCGTATGCGAGTGTCTCGACGACGGAGCCACCCTTGCTAGCGGAGCGCGCCGCGACCTTCTTTGGCAGTATTGACTACCGCCCGTTTTGGGTGTCCATCAAGACGAGCGGTCTCGCCTTGGTGATCGCGTTCGCGCTGGGCCTGTTTGCCGCGTGGAAGACCATGGGCACCACGAGCCGCGTGAAGGGCCTGCTCGATTCGGTCTTTACCATCCCTATGGTGCTGCCGCCCACGGTCTGCGGCTTTTTGCTGCTTATGCTGTTCGGCCGCTCGACCGGGGTGGGCCAGTGGCTGATTGCGCACGGCATCTCGATTGTCTTTACGTGGCCCGCGGCGGTGATCTCTGCCGTGGTGGTGTCGTTCCCGCTCGTCTATCGTACGGCACTCGGCGCCTTCGAGAGCCTCGACACGCAGATGCTCGATGCAGCGCGCACGCTGGGCTGGTCCGAGCGACGCATCTTTACCAAGCTCATGATGCCCCTCGGCTGGCCCTCTATTGCCGCCGGCACGGTGCTCGCCTTTGCCCGCGCCATGGGCGAGTTTGGCTGCACGCTGTTCTTCGCGGGCAACTATGCCGGCATTACGCAGACCATTCCCATCGCCATCTACTTTGAGTGGATGGGCGGCAATACGTCGGTGGCGCTCTTTTGGGTCGCCGTCGTGATCGTCTTCAGCTTCTTGGTCATCCTATTCATCAACATGTACACGGCGCATTCGCAAAAGTACCGCGAGCGGGGTCTCTCCCGCGCGGAGCGCAAACAGGCCAAGGAGCTTGTCGGTCAGGGCGATTCGCTCGACCCCGTCGGTGGCGATGCCCTGCGTATCGATCGCGAAGCGTTGGCCGAGCTTATGCGTGACGACGCGGTCGCGAAGGGAGGTCGATAGGCCATGTCGCTCGTTCTGGATATCAAAAAACGCTATCCCGGGTTTATGCTCGACATGCAGCTGGAAGCCGGCGAGGAGCGGGTGGCGCTGCTTGGCGCCTCCGGATGCGGTAAGAGCTGTACCTTGCGCTGCATCGCCGGCGTGGAGACGCCCGATGAGGGCAAGATCGTCGTCAATGGCGTGACCTTCTTCGACTCTGTCGCGGGCATCAACTTGTCGCCCCAGGAACGCAAGTGCGCCCTGCTGTTCCAAAACTATCAGCTGTTTCCCAATATGACGGTGGCCGATAACGTTTGCGCCGGCGTTGAGGATGCCGGCGACGCCGCAGCGCGCAAAAAGCTTGCCGAACGCTATCTGGGTATCTTTGGCCTGGCCGACTTTGCCGACCGCTATCCCGCGCGACTTTCGGGCGGCCAGCAGCAGCGTGTGGCGCTTGCCCGCATGGTGGCGGCGCACCCGGGCATCTTCATGTTCGACGAGCCCATGAGCGCACTCGATGCGTATCTCAAGAGCGCGCTTGAGCAAAACATGCTCGATCTCTTCGATGTCTGCAACCGCACCGTGCTGTACGTGAGCCACGATATCGATGAGGCGTGCCGTCTGTGCGAGCGCATCTGTGTGATGCACAACGGGCATGTGGAGGAGATCGGTTCCGTCGAGGACGTGGTCCGCCGGCCGCAAACCTTGGCCGCGCTGCGCCTGACGGGCTGCAAGAACACGAGCCGTGCGCGCAAGATCGGGCCTCAGGAAGTTGAAGCCCTGGACTGGGGCATGACCTTCAATGTGGGCCGCGAGGTGCCCGATAACGTGGCGTACCTGGGCATCCGCGCGAGCTACTTCCATGTGGACAACCGTGCCGAGCGTGGTCGCAACAGCTACGACCTGCACGTGGCCCGCGTGAGCGATTCGCGTTTTGAGCGCTTGGTGCTGCTGGATGTGCCACGTGCCGACGCACCGACGCGCCTGCAGTGGAAGGTCAACAAGGTGAGTGTGCCTGTCGAGGAGTTGCCGCAGGCGGGAGAGACCCTGCGCATGCATTTTGATGCGAGCAGAATCCATCTGGTTTGCCGGTAGCGCGGTGTGCGGTACGGTCGGGGGATTGGTTCCTTGGCCGTCCGGGTCCTTAACGGGCCGCCATTCGCCGAATCGGGGATGACAAAACCTTATTAATCTGATAATTATTTATCAGTCAGCGAGATACTCGCATCCCGATGCTGTCGTACGCGTGTCGGCGGTGTTCGTCTGGACGACGACCGTTGATATAGTTACCTTCGACGAGAAAAGGAGGGCGCGCCGATGCCGCAGAAGACATATTCGCGTCGCGTTGCCGCGTGCGCCCTCTATATGGCTCGGAGCCGCATATGAGCAGGTATGTTCACGGCTCCGGGAGAGACGACGCACAACTAAATCATCAACCGCAAAGCAGGTTCCCCAAAATTCCGGGTTTAAGCACGGCTGGGTTTTCGCCACCCACCGTGCAGCAATACCGTAGCTATTCATTTTTGGTTCGAGAGGGGAACCGCCATGGCTGAAGAATTCGATTTCCATCCGATGTGGGAGAGCCTCGGCATGAATCTTGCCGACCACGACATGCTGCTGGGTGCCGTGGGCCAGATGTACGGGGATATGTTCCTGACGCAGAACAATCGCCCCAAGTCCACTTCCTACCTGGATTTTGTTGCCACCAACATTCATAGCGGCCGTATTAAGGAGATGCTCGACAAGAAGGAGGCCGGCGAGGCCACCAAGATCGTCGGCTCGTTCTGCGTCTATGTGCCCGAGGAAATCGTGCTTGCGTGCGATGGTATTCCCGTGGGCCTGTGCTCTGGTGCCGACTGGGCAACGGACAAGGTCGAGGAGCATCTGCCGCGCAACACCTGTCCGCTCATCAAGAGCTTTGCTGGCTTTAAGCTGGGCGAGGTCTGCCCCTACATCGAGTCGAGCGACCTGGTAGTCGGCGAGAACACTTGCGACGGCAAGAAGAAGGCCTATGAGTTCTTTGCCACGCAAAAGAACATGTACGTCATGGATATCCCCAACGTGCACGACGAGTCGACGCTCGTGACCTGGAAGGCCGAGGTCAAAAAGCTCGCTGCCAAGATCGAGGAAGAGTGCGGCGTCAAGATCACGCCCGAGCGCCTGAAGGCTGCCATCCACGCCGTTAACGAGAAGCGCCGCGCCCTGCAGCGTCTGGCTGCGACCCGTGCCGCCGACCCGGCGCCCATCAGCGGCCTCGATAGCCTGCTGACCGTGCAGGCTGCCTTTATGGACGACACGCCGCGCCTGACCGGCGCCATCAACGACATGGCTGCCGAGTGCGAGGAGCGCGCCGCCAATGGTGAGGGCGTGGCGCCCAAGGGCACCAAGCGCATCCTGTACACCGGCACGCCCATGGCCGTGCCCAACTGGAAGCTGTTCAACCTGATCGAGAAGGCTGGCGGCATCGTGGTGGGCGAGGAGTCCTGCACGGGTTCGCGCTACTACAAGGACCTGGTCGACGAGTCCGGCGAGACGGTCGACGAGATGCTCGACGCCATCGCCGAGCGCTACTTTAAGATCAACTGCGCCGTCTTTACCCCCAACGACCAGCGTATGAAGGACATCGTCCAGATGGCGCGCGACCTGCATGCCGATGGCATCGTCGACGTGGCGCTGCAGTTCTGCACGCTCTACGAGATGGAGTCCTTCGCCGTGGAGAAGGCCGCCGAGGAGGCCGGTATTCCCTTTATGCACATCACGACCGACTACGCCGGCGAGGACGCAGGCCAGCTCCAGACCCGCATTGAGGCCTTCTTGGAGACGATCTAGGCCGCGCGGCTTTCCCAGGCACCGCACCTTCCGGCTCCAGCCCTCCTCGCGTACCAAAGTACGCGTCGTCAGGCTTGTCGCTCGGAATCTGCGGCACCCAGGCACCCGATCTTGCCGTTCAAACCGTCGCTTGCGTACCAAAGTACGCGGCGCTCCTCTTTCACGGCAACCTCGGGTACCTGGGAAAGCCGTCTCCGTTGTCGGATTTCTTAGTTTTTTCTTATTTGGGAGTTGTATGTCCGAGGTTTCTGAGCAGCCGTTGCCGCGCACGTTTGAGGAGTTCAACGAGCAGCGTAAGGCGGCGTTTATTCGCGTTAAGGACTACAAGCAGGCCGGCAATCGCCTGGTCGGTTTTTTGTGCAGCTATACGCCGCTCGAGATTATCGATGCCGCGGGGGCTGCGAGCGTGGCCCTGTGCGGCACGTCCGACGAGGTGATTCCCGAGGCCGAGAAGGTGCTGCCGGCAAACCTGTGCCCGCTCATCAAGTCGACCTACGGTTTTGCCTACTCGCAAAAGTGCCCGTTTACGTACTTTAGCGACATGATTATCGGCGAGACCACCTGCGACGGCAAAAAGAAGATGTATGAGCTGCTGAACGAGCTCAAGCGCACGCACATTCTGCATCTGCCGCAAAGCCGCGACCGCGCCTACGAGCGCGATGGCTGGTACGAGGAGTGCCGCTTACTCAAGGAGGAGCTCGAGAACTTCTACGGCATCACGATTACCGATGACGACCTGCGCGCTGCCGTGCGTCGTCGCAACCGCCTGCGTGCCGCCCAGCTCGAGATGTTTGCGCTGCAGGCCAACCAGCCGGCGGCCATGAGCGGCGTCGACCTGATGAGCACCATGTTCGCCGGTACGTTTAGCTTTGATATCGAGGCCTATACGCAGCAGCTGGAGCAGAAGGTCGCTGCCCTGCGCGAGGCTTACGACGCGGGCGAGCGCCCCGTTGTGGCGGATGCCAAGCGCATCCTTATCACTGGCTGCCCGGTGGGTGGCGTGATCAACAAGATCGGCCGCACCATCGAGTCCAACGGCGGCGTGGTCGTGTGCATGGACGACTGCTCGGGCGAGCGTACGGCCGCCATGATGATTGACCCCGACGCGCCCGATATCCTGCGCGCTATCGCCGATCGCTATCTGGACATCAACTGCTCGGTCATGACGCCCAATGACGGCCGCATGGACAACACGCTGGCCATGTGCGAGAAGTACCACGTCGACGGCGTCGTTGAGAGCGTGCTGCAGGCGTGCCACACCTTCAATGTGGAAAGCGCCCGCATGCAGGAGGCTGTCGAGGGCGCGGGCATTCCGTACATGAAGATCGAGACCGACTACAGCAACGGCGACATGGGCCAGATCGAGACGCGCATCGCCGCCTTTATCGAGACACTGTAGGACGAATGCGGCATAGGGACAGTCCCTTTGTCACATGTGAAGGAGGATGCCGTGGTTGGCATTGGTATCGACATAGGCTCGACGGCGGCGAAGGCTGCGGTGGTGGGGGCAGACGGCGCCATCGCGTGGACTTGCGTTATGCCGACGGGGTATTCGTCGGTCGATGCGGCCGAGCGCCTGCGCGCAGAGCTTGCTTCGGCCGGCTACGACGTGGCGGCCGACGACGTGCGTGTGGTCGCGACCGGTTACGGCCGTGTCGCCGTGCCCTATGCGTACAAGGTCGTGACCGAGATCACCTGCCATGGCACCGGCGCTGTGGCGCTCTTTGGCGACCACGGCACCGTGATTGACGTGGGCGGCCAGGACACCAAGGTCATCCAACTTAAAGGCGGCCGCGTGGCCAAGTTTGCCATGAACGACAAGTGCGCTGCCGGTACGGGGCGCTTTTTGGAGATCATGGCCGACCGCCTGGGCATTTCTCAGCAGCAGATGGCAGACCTTGCCCGCTCCGGTGAGCCAACCAAGATCAGCAGCATGTGTACGGTGTTTGCCGAAAGCGAGGTCATTAGCCTGATCGGTCGCGGTGAGCCGCGCGAGAACATCGCGCGCGG
>CAKUHM010000026.1 GCA_934655835.1 uncultured Collinsella sp.
CCGCCCGCCACCGCAACGATCGCGTAGTTGGCATACCCGATCACCACGGTCATGGGCACCATCGAGTTGGCGTAGGCCTGCGCGGCGCCACCGGTGCGGCGCAGCTCCTGGTTGCGCGTGTCAAAACCGGCAACGTTGGCCTGCTCGTGATTAAAGACCTTGATGACCTTTTGGCCCGAGACCATTTCCTCGACATATCCGTCCAAGTCGCCGAGCGATGCCTGTTGGGCGGCAAAGAAACGCTTGGAGCGAATGCCCGAATAGCGCGCGTACAGCACGATGGCCGCGTCGCACACAAGCGTGATAATCGTGAGCTGCCAGTTGAGGATGATGAGCATGGCCGTGGTGCCGATGACCTGGATGGTCGCCTGAATCACGTTGGCAAAGCTGTTGTTGAGCGCCTCGGAGACCGTGTCGACGTCGTTGGTGAAGAAGCTCATGATGTCGCCCGAGCGCGTGCTGTCGAAATAGCTGAGCGGCAGCGTCTGGATATGCGCGAACAGGTCGCGGCGGATGTCGGACACCACGCGCTGGGCTGCGCGCACCATGATTTGCGAATAGCCCAGGGCCGAGAGCACGCCCGCGGCGTAGATGACGGCCGTAAAGAGAACCTGCTTGGTGAGCAGCTCCTCCCCGCCCGTGGCCAAGCCGTTGACGATGGGGCGCACCATATAGGTGCCGGCAAGGCTCGCGATGGCGGCGATGGAGGCGAGCACGCCCACCGCCAGCAGCGAGAACTTGGCGTGACCCATGTAGCTGAGCAAGCGGCGGAGCGTCTGCCCCAGATTGGCCGGGCGGGCCTGAGCGGATGTCTTAGGCATGGCGCTCACCTCCTTCCGTGGCTCGAAGTGATCCGCATGCGACGGAGAAAATCGGATCATCCGCGCCGTCACCGTCGTCCGCATCCCCCGCGAACTCCATCTGCGAGGCGTAAATCTCCTGGTAGATGTTGTCACCCGCTAGCAGCTCCTCGTGCGTGCCCACGCCATGGACACGCCCGTCGTCCAGCACCACAATGCGATCTGCATCCATCACGCTCGCGATGCGCTGGGCGATGATGATCACGGTCGTGTCGGGAATCTGCGCGATGTGCTCACGGATCTTGGCGTCGGTCGCCATATCGACCGCGCTGGTAGAGTCGTCAAAAATGAGCACGCGCGGATGCTTGAGCAGCGTGCGCGCGATGCACAGGCGCTGCTTCTGCCCGCCCGAAACACCGGCACCGCCCTGGCCCAACTCGCCGTCGAGTCCGCCGATGCGGTCCAGGAACTCGTCCACGCACGCCGCGCGGCAGGCACGCAGCAGCTCCTCGTCGGCGGCATCGGGCGCGCCCCACTGCAAGTTTTCGCGCACGGTGCCCGTGAACAGCACGTTCTTTTGCAGCACAATACCCACGGCATCGCGCAGGGCGGCAAGGTCGTAGTCGCGCACGTCACGCCCGCCCACGAGCACGGCGCCCTCGGTCGCGTCGTACAGGCGCGCGATGAGCTGCACGAGCGAGCTCTTGCCCGAGCCCGTGCCGCCGAGCACGCCCACCGTGGAGCCCGGCTCGATGCGAAGGTCGATATGCTCGAGCACGTCCTCGGCAGCATCCGAGCGGTACTTAAACGACACGTCGCGGAACTCAACGCTTCCGTCGGCAACCTCGCGCACCGCCGCGTCTGCCGCAGGTGCCTGGATGAGCGATTGCTCGTCAATCACGCGCGAAATGCGCTCTACGCTGGCGAGCGCGCGCGTGAGCAGCAAAAACACGTTGGAGATCATCATGAGCGAGTTCATGATCAGCAGCACGTAGCTCATAAAGCCCGTGAGCGAGCCCACGCCCAGCTCGCCGGCGATAATCATGCGCCCGCCGATCCACAGGATGGAGATGGCGGCCACATACATCGACAGTTGAAACACCGGCAGGTTAAGCACGGCGTTGCCGAAGGTCTTCGTCGCCGTGTGCGCGAGCTCGGTATTGACGGTGTCGAACTTGGCCTCCTCGTGCTCGGCGCGCACATACGCCTTGACGGCGCGCACGGCGGTGAGGTCCTCCTGCACCACGCCGTTGAGGTGGTCCATCGAGGTCTGCAGCTGGCGGTAGAGCGGGCTCACGCGGTAGGTGATGACGCCCAGCACAATCGCCAGTACGGGCAGGATGATCGCGAAGACCGTGGCGAGCGGGCGCGACAGTACCAGGGCATAGACCAGACCGACGATGAGCGTCACCGGTCCGCGCACCATGGGACGAAAGCCGTTGCCGATGGCGTTTTGGATGACGGTGATGTCGGTGGTCATGCGGGTGACAAGCGAGCTGGCGTCGTAGTTGTCCAGGTTGCCAAAGGCGAGCGTCTGGATCTTGCGATACTCGGCCTCACGCAGGTTGGCGCCCAGGCCCGAAGCTACGCGAGCGGATGTGCGGGCATAGCCCAGGCCCAGTACCAGCGAAAACGCCGCACACACCAGCATGCACGCGCCTTGTAACAGCATATAGTTGACGTCACCCGTGGGCACGCCCACGTCGATGATATTGGCCATGATGACTGGGATAAACAGCTCGAGCGCGGTCTCGACCGAGACGAACATCACGCCGAGTACGGCATCGCGACGGTATTCCCCCAAATAGGAAAACAAGATTTTGAGATTGCGCACGCAGGTTCATCCCCCATCAAACGTTGTTCGCAAACGCACGTATTATTGCGCGCCGAGCGATAGTGTCAAGTGTTCCGAAATCGATTTCTGCAAGGCTGGCACAGGCGCTAAGCCCGCGCGGCGCGTGCCCGTATTCAAATGGAAATGATTGTGGGCGCGAATTTTTCGCCCCACCGCCAACATAAACCTTGACTCTACAATCGTTATAGGGTTTTCACTACACTGGTACGCAAACGAACCAAGCCAGAAAGTGCCCTGCCCATGGAACACGACCTCACACGCGGCAATGTCCTCAAGACCATCGCGGTCTTCGCCCTGCCCTATATGCTCTCGTACTTTTTGCAGATGCTCTACGGCATGGCCGACCTGTACTTTATCGGACAGTTTAGCGGCGCCGCCGGCATCACCGCCGTGGGCAATGGCGCGCAGACGCTCTATATCATTACCGTGACGCTCGTGGGCCTGGCCATGGGAACAACGGTCATCGTCGGCCACGCCGTGGGCTCGCGCCGCTTTGACCGTGCCGAGGCAGCCATCGGCAACACCATCACGCTCTTTATGGGCGTCTCGGTGGTGCTGGCCGCGCTCTTGCTCGCGCTGTGCCCGCAGATCGTGGCGCTCATCGGCACGCCGGCCGAAGCGGTCGAGGGCACTGCCGCCTACCTGCGCATCTGCTTTATCGGCATTCCGTGCATCGCCGCATACAACATCCTCTCGGCCATCTTTCGCGGCCTGGGCGATTCGCGCTCGCCCATGTACGTGATCGGCGTGGCGTGCGTTATCAACATCGCGCTCGACTTTCTGTTCATTGGCCACATGGGACTCGGCCCCGTGGGCGCGGCACTCGGCACGGTGATCGCGCAGACGGCAAGCGTTGCCCTCGCACTCGTATGGCTCAAGAGCCGCCGTACAAACATCCACGTCAAGCGCAGCGATTTGCGCCCCCAGCCCGAGGTGCTCGGCAGCATCCTCAAGATTGGCGTGCCCGTGGCCGTACAGGACGGCTGCATCCAGGTGGCGTTTATGTTCATTACCGTTATCGCCAACCACCGCGGGCTGGTCGACGCTGCCGCCGTTGGCCTGGTCGAGAAGATGATCAGCTTTTTGTTCATTGTGCCGAGTTCCATGGGCGCCACCGTCAGCGCGCTCACGGCGCAAAACGCGGGCGCGGGCAAGGGCGACCGCGCGCGTCAGGTGCTCAAGGACGCCATGACCATCTCGGTGGTATACGGCTGCCTGATCACGGTTCTGATGTGGCTGGTGGCACCGACGTTTCTCGGCTTTTTTGCCAAGGACGCCGCAGTGGTCGCGGCCGGCACTGGCTATATGCGCAGCTATATTTTCGACGCGATCTTCGCCGGCATCCATATTTGCTTTAGCGGCTTTTTCGCTGCGTACGGCAAGAGCTACATCGGCTTTGCGCACAACGTGCTGGCCGTGGCACTCATCCGCGTGCCGGGCGCGTGGCTGCTGTCGAACGCCTATTCCGACACGCTGTTTCCCATGGGCATCGCCTCGCCGTGCGGGTCGATTCTGTCGGCAGCCATTTGCGTGGTGGCGTTTACGGTGCTCAACCGCCGCGGTGCTTTTGACAAGTTGGTGGCGTAGCGGGACGGCACGAGTCTGGCGACCCTGTCCCGTTTTCTGCCGAAAGGAGCAATCCCGTGACTGACACGTCCAGCGAACATACCGATGGCCTGCTCCGCATTGGCGAGGTCGCGCGTCTGTTTAACCTAAGCGTTGGCACGCTGCGCCATTACGAGCAGATGGGCCTGCTGGAACCGGCACGCATCGACCCCGCGAGCGGCTACCGCTACTACGGAGCACGACAGCTCTCCACCCTCAACACCATCAGCCACCTGCGCGTTCTCGATTTGCCGTTGGCTCAGATTCGCGAATTTGTGACCACGCGCGACGTGGACCTCATGCAGCGCCAACTCGCCCAGCAGCAGGAGCTTATCGAACGTAAACGCCGTGAGCTGGAACGCGTCTCACGCAAGATCGACAACCGGCTTGCCTTGTTGCGGGGCGCATTGGATGCTGAGCTCGATACCATCTACGAGGTCAACGCGCCCGAACTTCGTTGCGCCGTGCTGCGCGAACGCGTCAACCCCACCGATGCCTATGCGCTGGAGTGGCAGATTCGCCAGCTGCAAAAAGGACAGCACGAGACCTTCGTCTTCCTTGGCAATCTGGGTGTGGGCATCGCGCCCGAGCGCATTGCCACCGGTGACTTTGATGGCTACGACGAGGTCTTTCTGCTGTTGGATGACACGGACGATTACCTGGGGGACGTCGAAGTTCGGCCCGCTGCACGTTGCCTGACGGTCAGCTTCCGCGGCACGCACGGACAGGCAGCTCCGCACTACGAGCGCCTACTCGATTACATGCACGAGCACAACCTGGCCCCCGCCGGCCCCTCGCGCGAGATCGCCCTCATCGACGACATTATCAGCGACGACCCGGCGACCTACGTAACGCAGATCACGGTGCCTGTTACGGTCTCCTAATAAAACCGCCCGGAAAGAGTCGAACTTTCCGGGCGGTTCTTCAATTTGTCTATCGATGCCTTAAACCTGGGGCACCTGACCAGTAGCGAGGATCTGCTCGAGCGCGTCCTCGTCCAGCACGGGCACACCCAGCTGCTCGGCCTTGGTGAGCTTGGAGCCCGCCTTGGGACCGGCGACCAGGTAGCTCGTCTTCTTCGATACACTGCCCGAGACCTTGGCGCCGAGCACCTTGAGCGCGGCACCTGCCTCGTCGCGCGTGCGGTTTACGAGCGTACCGGTCAGCACAAACGTCAGGCCTGCAAGCGGCTGCGCGTCGGCGAGCTCGCCCGCTACGCCGGCATCGGCTGCAGCCTGCGCATGCGCGGCGCCCAAATCGACCTCGAGCGACAGGCCCGCCTGGCGCAGGCGCTCCAGCACGGCGAGGTTCTCGGGCACGGCCAGGAATTGTTTGACGCTCGCCGCGATCTTGGGACCGATGCCCTCACACTCGGCGATGTCCTCTTCGCTCGCCAAGATGAGCTTGTCAATCGATAAGAATCGCTCGGCAATGACCTCACCCACGCTCTTGCCCACATGGCGGATACCCAGGGCAAACAGCACGCGCCCGAGCGGCTGGCTCTTGGACTTGTTAAGCTCGGCGATGATCTTCTCGGCCGTCTTGAGGCCCACCGGAATGGGATCGCCCTTCTTAACGCCCTTTTTGCTGTTGGAGCTGGCATACACGCGGCCCGTATCCAGGCCGGCGATGTCATCGACCGTGAGCTGGTAGAAGTCCGCGACATCGTGGATCAGACCGGCGGCGATCATCTTGTCGACGATCTCGTCGCCCAGGCCGTCAACGTCCATGCAGCCGCGGCTCACCCAGTGGAGCAGGCGCTCCTTGAGCTGCGCGGGGCAGTCGATGGAGACGCAGCGGTAAGCGACCTCGCCGTCCTCGTGGACCACGGGGCTGCCGCACACGGGACAGACCTCGGGCATGTGCCAATCGACCGAATCGGCCGGGCGCTTGTCGAGCACCGGACCCACGACCTCCGGAATGACGTCGCCCGCCTTGTGCACGATGATGGTGTCGCCCTCGCGCACGTTTTTGCGGCGGATCTCGTCGATGTTGTGCAGCGTGGCGCGCGCGATAGTGGAGCCGGCGACCGTCACCGGGTCGAACTCCGCGACCGGCGTGAGCACGCCGGTGCGGCCCACCTGGATGCGAATCTCGCGCAGGATGGTCTGCTTTTCCTCGGGGGGGAACTTAAAGGCGATGGCCCAGCGCGGCGCGCGGGCGGTAAAGCCCAGATCGAGCTGCTGCTGGAAGCTGTCGACCTTTACGACCACGCCGTCGATGTCGTAGTCCAGGTCGCCGCGATGCTCGAGCGCCTGGGCGCAGAACTCGTGGACCTCGGCCGGCGTGGCGCAACGGGCCACGTTGGGGTTGACGCTAAAGCCGGCGCTGCGCAGCCAGTCGAGGAACTCACGCTGGCTATGAACGTGCAGCGGGTCGGTATCGGCGATGGCGTAGATAAAAGTGGCCAAGTCGCGGCGCGCCGTGACCTTGGGATCCTTTTGGCGTAAGCTGCCGGCGGCGGCGTTGCGCGGGTTAGCGAAGGGGTCGCGGCCCTCGGCATCGGCCTCGTCGTTCAGGCGCACAAAGCTGCCCTTGGGCATGTAGACCTCACCGCGAACCTCGATGGCGCGCTCGCGGTCGGCGCCCATGTGGGCGAGCGCCGGCTCGGACAGGTGCATGGGCACGTCCTTGATGGTGCGCACGTTGAGCGACACATCCTCGCCCGTGGTGCCGTCGCCGCGCGTGGCCGCGCGCACGAAGGTGCCGTTTTGGTAGGTAAGCGCCACGCCCAAGCCGTCAATCTTGAGCTCGCAGGTATAGGTGACGCTGCCGGCGCCGAGCGCATCCTCGGTGCGCTGGAGCCACGCGTCGAGCTCATCAAGATCCATGGCATCGTCCATGGAATACATGCGCGCCATGTGCGTGACCGGTGTAAACTGCTCGCTCACGTAGCCGCCCACGCGCTGGGTATAGCTGTCCGGAGTTACGAGGTCGGGATAGTTTGCCTCGATTTCCCGCAGCTCAACGAGCATTTTGTCAAAGGCGGCGTCCGTGATCTCGGGCGCATCGAGCATGTAGTAGCGGTAGGCATGGTAGTCGAGCTCGTGGCGCAGCTCTGCCGCGCGCGCTGCCGCCTGGGCGCGGGCATCGGTCGGTGCGGTGGCACCCGCGCTCGCGGGTGTTTCGGTATCGATGTCCACGCCGTCACCAAACAGGCTCGATTGTTCCATAGCGGCACTCCTTCGCTCGATTTCAAACGGATACAAGAGTACCACCGGTCACGATGGGGCCGAATAGTGGTCTCAAACCGCACCGAATCGGCAGCCGCCAGGCCGGGGTGGACAGTTAGTTCAGATACGTATAAATCTGCGAACCGAATCGAGCTCAAATGGCGCCATTTCACCCCATTTGGTCGTCCCGGAGCGGCACAATCGGCTTATTTCTCCTTCCGAGCACCCATCAGAGCCCCATTTCCATCCCGAAACAGCTCAAAACGCATCCCAGACTGCCCCAGATTTATACGTATCTGAACTAACTGTCCAGACCATTCCGAACCGAGCTCCTCGCCAGCTCAAAGTGATCCGTTTTCCTCCGTCCCTGGGGGATCATTATGAAAAGAGGGGCTGTCCCGCGCATGGCGGGGCAGCCCCTCTGGCTTCGATGTGTGTGAAACGGCTCGCTAGAATCCCTGGCCGTAGCCCTGACCCTGGCCCTGCTGGCCCAGCAGCTCCTCCAGGTACTGGCGCAGCTGCTCGTCGGTGATGCCGCCGTTGCCGGTATCAGTCGAGCTGTCGTTCTGCTGCTGGTTCTGCAGCTCCTCGTCGGAGCCCAGCTCAACAGTGACCTTCTTCTCTTCCTTGCCGCGCACGAGCGTGATCTCGACCTTCTCGCCCACCTCGTGGCTACGCAGTGCGATGATCAGGCCATCGGCACTCGTGATCTCGTCATCGCCCAGCTTGGTGATGACGTCGCCCTCCTGGATGCCGGCCTTGGCCGCAGGACCGTCCTCGACGACGCTCGCCACATACGCGCCGCTATCGGTGCTCAGCTTGTTGGTACGGGCGTTGAGCGCGTTGACACTCGAAAGCGTGGCGCCCAGGTACGGGTGCACCGGCGTCTTGCCGTCGATGATCTGGTCGGCGATGTTCTTGGCATAGTTGACCGGAATGGCAAAGCCAACGCCCGAGCTGGAACCCGAATAGCTCTCGATGAGCGAGTTGATACCCACGAGTTCGCCGTTATCGTTGACGAGCGCGCCGCCGGAGTTACCCGGGTTGATGGCGGCATCGGTCTGGATCATGTTGGCATAGATGGTGTTACCGCTGGTGGAACTCATGGCGGTGGAGCGATAGAGCGCCGACACGATACCGGTGGAGACGGACTGCTCGTTGCCGAACGGTGAGCCGATGGCCATGACCCACTCGCCCACGTTGAGCTTGGAGGAGTCACCGATCTCGATCGGCGTTAGCTTGGAGGCGTCGGCATCCTTGAGCTTGATGACGGCCAGGTCGCTCGAGGCATCGTTGCCCACGAATTCGGCCTCGTAGGTGGTGCCGTCGTCCATGGTAACCACGTACTGGTCATAGCCGTCGACCACGTGGTTGTTGGTGAGGATGTGGCCCTCGGTATCGAGCACCACGCCCGAGCCAACGCTGCCCGAGCTGTCCGACTCGTCAGCGGACTGCGAAAGCGAGCTGCCCTGGCTGCCACTCGATGTGGCGGTAATGGAAACAACGGAGGGCAGCGCCTTGGCAGAGACGGCCTCGGCCAGCGTGGTGTCCTCGGAGTCGATCGTGATCTTTTGCGTCGACGAGCCCGAAGCGCCCGCCGTCACGGCGTTCTTGCCGCCGCCGATATCGAGCGTGCCACTCATAATGAGCGCGATGACCAGCAGGGCGCCGCATGCGCAGCCGGCGAGCGCCGTAATGAAGATCGGCAGCTTTTTGGTCTTGGTCTTGACCACCGTATGCTTGTTCACGACCTGCGCACCACCCAGCGGCTGGCCGGTCTGTGTGTCGTAGGCCTGCACATAGGGAATGTTGTTGCCACCGGCAGGCGTCGACTCCACCTGCACGCGCGGCTGCTGCTGGGTCTCACCGGCATTGCCCACATCCTGGGGACGCTGGGAATCGTACTCGCTCATAGCTGCGATCCTTTCGTCTAATAACCAAAGGCCCGCCAAACATGTGGCGGGCCATCATTGTTCACGTTGAGTTGTACCCCAATATGCGGGTGCGCGTGTATGAGAACGCAATCTTTTAGGAAGGCTTAAGTTCTGTTGCAAACCCGAAAGGCACCCGCACCTGCGGCAAAACCACCACAAAGGTGCCTGTCCCCTTTGTGGTGGAAATCTAGTCCTTAAACAGATAGCCCACGCCGCGGACGGTGGTGATGTGCGCCGCGATCTGCGGGCCCACCTTGGAGCGGATGCGTCGGATGTGCACGTCGACGGTGCGCGTGCCGCCGCAGTACTCAAAGCCCCACACGCGGTGCAGCAGCACCTCGCGGCTGTAAGCGCGGTTGGGATGCGTCGCCAAAAAGCTCAGCAGCGAGTACTCCATCAGCGTCAGGTCGATGGGCTCATCGTCGAGCGTCACCTGATAGGTAGCCAGGTTGATCTCGAGGTTGTCGATGTTGAGCACATCGTCGGCGGTGACGGTCTCCTCCTCGCCCATCAGGCGCTGCGCACGAGCCTTGAGCTCGTTGGGCGTCGCCGTGGGGCACACGAAGTCGGCATGCGCGTGATTCGGCAGGCGCAGGGTGCCGAGCGCCTCGTCGTCGACGATCACCAGCATGGGAACGCCGCCGCGATCGTCGAGCCACTTGGCAATCTGATCGATGCGGTCGCTGCGGATGCCGTCAGAATCGAGGATCAGCAGGTCAAAGTCGTGCGCCGCAGTCGGCGAATCGGGGGTGGCCAGGCTCACCTCGACACCCAGAGTGGTCGTCAGGCTGCGGGCAAACTCGTGGAAGCGCGTCGTGCGCGCCATGAACAGGGCACTCTTTTCGGACATATCGGCCTCCAAAGAAATGAGCTCAATCGTACTGGAACAAACCGGCGCGATTAGGAGTTCGCCAGATAATGCTTGATCTCCCACTCGGTGATCGTGGACTCGAACTTATGCCACTCGGCGCGCTTCTTTTTGAGGAAGAAGCTGTGGATGTGCTCGCCGAGGGCATCCTTCATAAACTGCGAGTCCTCAAACACGTCGAGCGCCTCTTTGAGCGAACGCGGCAGCGGCGTGTAGCCGGCCTCGAGCATCTGACGACCGTTGAGCTTGAGCGTCTCGGCCGTGGCCTCGGGCGGGAGCTCCAGCTTGCGCTCGATGCCGTCGAGACCAGCCGCCAGCGTGACGGCGTTGACCAGGTACGGGTTGGCCATGGGATCGGGACTGCGGAGCTCGATGCGCGTGGACAGCTGCTTGCCGGGCTTGTAGACCGGGATGCGGACCATGCTCGCGCGGTTGCGCAGGCCCCACGTGGCGTACTGCGGCACGGAGTCGCCGCCGGTAGTGATGCGCTTGTAGGAGTTGACCGTGGGGTTGGTGATGGCGCTGATCTCGCGCGCGTGCGCCAGAATACCGGCCATATAGTGCTTGGCGACGTCGGAGAGATGGTACTTCTCGTCGTCCTCGCCCCAAAAGACGTTGTTGCCGTCGTGGTCGAACAGCGACTGGCACAGGAACATGGCGCTGCCGTCCTCGCCCGCCAGCGGCTTGGGCATAAAGGAGGCGTGGCAGCCGCTCTCGTAGGCCTGCTGCTTAATGATGAGCTTGGCCGTGGTGATGGCGTCGGACATGCTCAGGGCCTCGGCGTGACGCAGGCTCATGCCGTGCTGCGAGCGGCCGGCGGCGTGGAAGGTGTACTCCACGGGCACGGACATCTTCTCGAGCGTGAGGACCGTGTTGCGGCGAAGATCGCGGGCGGCGTCGCTCACCGAAAGGTCGAAGTAGCCCACGTTGTCGAGCGGCTCGGGCGTATGCTCGTCGGGGAAGTAGTAATACTCCAGCTCGGCGCCCACGTTGAGCAGGTAGCCGGCCTTCTCGGCCTTGTGGAACATGCGGCGCAGGGCATCGCGCGGGTCGCCGGCGAAAGGCTTGCGATCGGGAGTGCACACGTCGCAGAACACGCGGGCGACGCCGTTGTGGCTCGGGCGCCACGGCAGGATCTGGAAGGTCGAGGCATCGGGGAACGCGAGCATGTCGGCTTCCTCGGGCGTGGCAAAGCCCTCGATGGCCGAGCCGTCAAAGCCAATGCCCTCCTCAAAAGCGACCTCGAGGTCCTCGGGGCTGATGGCAAAGTTCTTGAGGCGACCGAGAATGTCGACAAACCACAGACGCACAAAGCGGATGTCACGCTGCTCTACAGAGCGGAGTACGTAATCGATGTTCTGCTGGTTCATGTCGCTCCCCTTTCTTTCGGGCGGGTTTCGACTGTTCTATATCGCAGATACTATCGCAGAAAAATGTTTCCGCAGGGTTAAAGCGTGTCAGGCGCTCAAAAAACGTGCGAGGGCTGGCGAGTGCAGGTCGGTGGCTTAGCGCGAAGTGGAGGCTCGGGACTCGATGTGGCCGGGGATCTCGATGTGCTTGGGCGCAAGCCTTGCGGCCTCGCCCACCGTGGTGGTGACGATGTCGATGCGCTCGGATAGGCGCTCGACAACGCGCTCGGCAATGGCCAGGGTGTCCTGTGCGGCCGTGGTGACACCGCCAAAGAGCACATGGTTCCAAGGGTAGTCGTCGAACGTCGCGATCTTGAGGCCCGCCGGCAGCGAGGGGCCAAGCTGGGCCAGCGCCTCGGTCAGGCGCAAGAAGACCAAGCCGTTGACGGCGATAAGGCCGAGCTTTT
>CAKUHM010000027.1 GCA_934655835.1 uncultured Collinsella sp.
TGCCGCAACCCGGGCCGACCTCGAGCACGCGCTCATCGCCCGCAAGCTCAGCGAGCTCACAGATACGTTCGATCACATGGTTGTCGATCAGGAAGTTTTGGCCCAGGCGATGCTTGGTCGCAAGGCCAAACTCCTCTAGCAGCTCCCTAGTTGCCGTGGGGTTTGCCAAAGGCGAAGTTGTCATGGTTGCCTCCTTAACATGGTGGCTGCATCGTAAAGCAAAAGGGCATGGACCGTTGCGGCCATGCCCTTACAGTTAAACTGCAAATTGCCGAAATGGCGCCCGCGCGGCGTCTTAGCCCAGGCGCGGGAACAGCGGATCGCCCTTCTCGACGGGCTGACCACCGGCAAGCAGACCCCAGGTGCAAATGCCCTTGAGGTCGTCGCTCGCGGCCTCGTCCTCGCAGGACAGACGGCGCAGGGCCTCGGCAGAGGTCTGGGGCATGAGCGGCATCAGCAGGTGGGCGGCGATGCGGATAGCCTCGAGCAGGTTGTAGATCACAAATGCCAGCTCGTCAGCCTTGGCCTCGTCCTTAGCAAGTGCCCAAGGCTCGGAATCCTCGATGTAGTGATTGGCAGCGTGGATGAGCTCCATGACCTCGTCCTTAGCTCCGCCGTAATCGAGCACGTCCATCTTGGCCATGTAGCGCTCGACCAGACCGTCGGCAATCTTTGCCAGCGGGTTATCGAACGCGTCGAACGACGCGGGCTTGGCAGGCGCGCAACCATCAAAGTACTTGCCACTCATGTTGAGCGAACGCGAGATGAGGTTGCCCCAGCTGTTGGCCAGGTCGGCGTTGTAGACCTGCTCCATGCGATCGAAGCTGATGGCGCCGTCGGTGCCGGGCACCACGTCGGTCATGAAGTAGTAGCGATAGCCCTCGACGCCCAACATGTCGATGACGTCCTGCGGAGCGATGGCATTGCCGCGGCTCTTGGACATCTTCTCGGCCTTGCCGGTCTCGGCGTTGCGCACGGTCAGGAAGCCGTGGGCAAAGACGTGCTCGGGCAGGGCCTCGCCGATGGCCATGAGCATGGCAGGCCAAATGACACAGTGGAAGCGGATGATGTCCTTGCCCACGATGTGGAACTGCGCAGGCCAGCGATAGGCCAGCTCGGCACGGGCCTCGTCGGTGTCGACGCCGTAGCCGACGGCCGTCATGTAGTTGAGCAGCGCGTCGAACCACACGTAGGTCACGTGGCCCTCGTCGAACGGAACCTGAATGCCCCAGTCAAAGCTCGTACGGCTCACGGAAAGGTCGTTGAGGCCGCCCTCGACAAAGCTGCGCACCTCGTTCATGCGAAACGCGGGCTCGACAAAGTCGGGATGCTCGTCATAGAGCTTGAGCAGCTTGTCCTGGAAGGCGGAAAGCTTAAAGAAGTAGGACTCCTCCTGCACGCGCTCGAGCGGACGGTGGCAGTCGGGGCACAGGTGCTGGCCGACGCTGCCGTACTCCTCGTCACCCTTCTGGACCTGCGTATCGGTGAAGTAGGTCTCGTCGGGCACGCAGTACCAGCCGTCATAGCTGCCCTTATACAGGTAGCCGGACTCCTTCATGCGCTCCCACAGATACTGCACGGCGTGATGCTGACGCGGCTCGGTGGTGCGAATGAAGTCGTCGTTGGAGATCTCGAGCTTGCTCCAAAGCTCCTTGAAGTGCGGAGCCTGGCTGTCGGTCCACTCCTGCGGCGTCATGTTGTGCTTGGCAGCGGCCTCGGCGACCTTCTCGCCGTGCTCGTCCATGCCAGTCAGGAACTTAACGTTATAGCCGGCGGAGCGGCGATAGCGAGCCTGAACGTCGGCGATGATGGTGGAATAAGCCGTGCCCAGGTGCGGATCGGCGTTGACGTAGTAGATGGGCGTCGTGATAAAGAACGAAGGCTTGCTTTGATCCATGGGGTTTGTCCTCCAGAAAAACGTTGCATACAGGGGATGATTCTAGCGCAAGGGCTGGATATCCTCCATCTATTGCATATCGAGCACCATGGCATAGACATCGCGCTTGCGGCGCGAATACTTCTGAGACAGGCGCTTGGCCACTGCAGAGGCGGGCTCCCCCTCCTCGAGCGCGGTGCGGATATCCTCGCGCAGGGCCTCGTCGGGATCCGCTACCGCAGCGCCAACCGGCGCGATGCCGGCCTCCTCATCCTCGCTCGGCGGCGCGATGACCAGCGCAATCTCGCCCTTTACCTCGCCGCGAGCACGCAGCTCCTCGGCAAGCTGGTCAGCGGGCCCGCGCAAGACCTCCTCGTGCAGCTTGGTGAGTTCGCGGCAGACGGCAACCTCACGCTGGGGAAAGACCTCCGCCACGGCCTCGAGCGTCGCTACGATGCGATGTGGAGACTCGTAGAAGATGAGTGCGCCGGGCACCACGGCAAGGCGCTGCAAACGGCGCACACGGTCGCCGTGCTTTCGGCCCAAAAAGCCCTCGAAGAAAAAATGCTCGCAGGGAATGCCGGACGAAACAAGCGCCGTGACGCAAGCAGAGGGCCCGGGAATAACTTCGACGGGCACATCGGCCTCACGCGCCGCCTCGACCAGCGCCTGGCCGGGATCGGACACGCTCGGCATGCCGGCGTCCGAGGCAAAGGCGAGGGTCTCCCCCGCCAGCAGACGGTCGACCAGGCCGGTGGCGCGGCTGGCGATCACATTCTCGTCGCAACGGACAAGCGGCTTGGAAATGCCCAGGTGCATCAGCAGCTTTGACGTCACGCGTGTGTCCTCGCAGCAGATGGCATCGGCGGCGGCAAAGGCCTCGCCAACGCGCGGGGACAGGTCACCCAGGTTGCCGATGGGCGTGCCGACCACATAGAGTTTGCCCGTATGGGCGCTGTTTTGCGTCATATCAACCTATTCAATCATGCCGCGCTCGAGCGTACCGAGCGCCGCGCGGGCGTCCCATGCTGCAATGCGCTTCTCGGTCTTCCACGTTTGGAAGAACCAACCGGCAGCCGGCGCAAACGAAGCCAGCTGGTTGGCGATAAACACGCGCTCGTAGGCATTGCGGCCCTCGGGCGTAACCGACGAGTTGGCAAAGATCGCCGCACCCGACCATTCGCCCACCAGCACGGGGAACCCTGTCGAAATCGCTTCTTTAAGCTCGCGCTTGTTACGCGAAATCGCCGTCGTCAGCCCGCGGGGGCTCGTGATGTCGAGCGCATACTCGTCGCGGTAATGGTACAGGTGAAGGTCCATGTAGACGTTCTTGTACTTGGCGCCGCGCATAAAATGCTTCCACTCGCTGGGATGCCCCGACGACGAGAAGACGACGATCTTATCCTCGGGCATATACGAACGGACGAGCTCGTAGGCATCGCGATAGAAATTGCGCAGGTAGTGAGCGGGAATGCCATCCGTCATGGTGAAGAGGCTCTTGCGAACGCTCATCTGCGGCGTGTCCAGCAGCTCAATGCCCAGCAGGCTCTCGGCCTCGCCATAGCGATCGGCCAAGCGCTCAAGCACGTCGAGTGCGACATGACGGCCGTTGGTGGACGAATGCCACTCGGCGACAGCCTCCGGCGTGGTGGGTGAATCGTTGGAATCGCCCTGGCCACCGGGCACAGTTGCCAGATCGAGCAGCACGCGGATGTCGTACTTGGCAGCCCACTCAATCGCGCGGTCGATGTAATCGACAACCGATATGTAGGAGGCATCGGACTCCTGTGAGCCAAAGGCATACCAGGGCACCGGCAGACGCACGGCATTGAGACCGATCTGCGCCATGCGACGAAAATCGTCCTCGCTCACAAACGTCTCGTAATGGCGGCGCATGCGCTCGTTATAGGCGGCGGTACCCATGGCCTCCTGTAGCTCGGCCGCGTTGGATGCACCGGTCGCCGCGTACAGCGACGGGGTCACCCAAGGCTCGGGAATAAACCAGCCAGAGAGATTAACGCCGAGTATCCTCTCCATCACTGCCCCCTTCGGATCATGCAGGTCGAACCCGCATCGTATTGCATAGGATAAGTATCGTTTTGAGTATACCCGCGTGTGCGGACAGGCGACCGAACGGTCTGTAAAGTGACGCGAAAGTGGGAGGAATGTCTGGGAGCAGACGAGCTCGTAATGGTGCGACGAGGCGTGTACGCGCGCCGGAGGCAGGCACCGGAAAGCGCGTCCCGTTCTATCGCTCAATAATGGGGCGCATTTTCCGCAGAACCCTACATAAAAGAAAAGGACCCCTTTGCAGAGGTCCTAGTCAATTCAAGGTGGCGGGGAAGGGAATCGAACCCCTGACACGAGGATTTTCAGTCCTCTGCTCTACCAACTGAGCTACCCAGCCATTTGAGGTGTGCCTTGTTTCAAGGCTTGATTAGTATAACCAAGGACGCGTTCCGGTCAACCGAGAATTTCAAAAAAGTTTTTGAGCACAGCCTCGGTTCTTTAAATCGGCACGTCAGAGGCATCAGCCGGCAGCAAGAAGTTTCTCGCTCAGAGCCGCACGGGCAAACTCACTTGGCGTCATCCCCTCGGCAGCCGCCCGTCGACGAATGGCCTCCTTCATTCCTAGGGGAATCTTGACCGACAGCGTTGCCGTCCCCTCACCTGAGAGTGGGGGCCGTCCATGCACGATCCCACCAACGGTGTGTTCGCCATCCGGAAACTCTCCGCGCTCGTACGACTCGCACCACGCGTCAATCATTTCATCCGTTACAACCTGACCATTAGCGGCCGTATACGTCTTGCCCATCATCGACCCCTTTGCCGAGCCCGTTCAATCTCCTGCCAAAATTTCTTCTGGACTGGAGACAAGGCATGAATGATAAGCCACCCACGGACAAGCTCGACCGCGACAAGCTCCACGCTTCGTCCGTCTGGGAGCCATCCAATCGCAAGCCATCTCGGCGGCTCGTCCTTCGACTCGCGACGAATGCACTCAGTAACCGCAAGCCAAGCGCTAAGCACCTGCTTTTCCGTCAGGTGCTTTTTAGCGTTGGGATGGATCTCAACATCCATGCATCTTCTCCTCCATCTTACCCAATTTCGTATGACGAAAGTCCGCTGTCGCCAATTCTTAAGCCGGTACGCGTTGGAGAGCAGGGGTCGAAATAATGATTGAAGAGCGCTCTAGTGCGGCCCAGGCGCCGGGGCAGGAGCACATACGCCAGGGACATACGTTTTCGTAGCGCGCGAGGATATTGCCGTCGCGATCGATGAAGGCGATGTCGATGGGATAGGCCATAAAACACGTATGGACCGAAGAGCAGCGTGGAAACGCCATGACGAGCGGCAAGCCGTTGGCGGCAACCGGACGCCGTCCCAGCATGCCGCGCAGGCGCACGACAAACGCCTCCGCCACCGCAAACTCGGCCGGCGTCCAACCCAGCCTGTTGAGTGCCCGCGCGTAGGCGATGTAGGACGAGACCGCGGTCACATGACCACCCCCGGACGCCATGGATCGACCGTCACCGCGCGCTCGTGCGACAACGTTGTCGGCGCCCCCAGCGGAACGCCAGCGATGCTGAGAGAAGTCGGCCACGGCTCATAGTGCATGGTGCAGGTGTAGGTCCTAAACGTACCGGATAGGGAGAGCAGACCACCATCCGATGCCTCCGCGCCTTGCTCGCTCGACACTTCGATCTGCAAGTCATAGCCTTCCATGGCATTCAGAATTTGAGTCTGGACCGTCGCCGAGGCATCGACAGAGCTTTCGTCGCCCTCCCCCTCCGACGCCACGGCGTGCGCCAACACGATGTCGGGCACCACGCGGTCGAAGCGCGCGACAGCGCTGGCAAAGATCATGACGTTGTACACGATGAGTGCCAGCACCAGCAAAACGGGCGTAACCACTGCCATCTCCACCGTCGCTTGGGCGCGCTCCTCGCGCAGACGCATGCGGATACTCATTACGACCCACCGTCCAAAGCGCCAACCAGCGTGGCGACATCGACGGTGAGCGGGATGGAGCCGCCGCCGGGCAGAGGAATCTCCGCAAGCGTGAACACCGTACCGCTGATGGTGCGTTCGACTTGATATTCCAACGCCTCGCAAAGCGCCTTGGGATCGGTCACGCCCAACGGAATACTTCGCAGTTTGTCTTGCGCTTGAGAGAGACCGGCAATGTCAGACCCCGGGCTCTTAATGACGTTGGCGGAATCGGTCAGCACCGGCTTTCGCAGGCGCAAGTCGCACGGTTCCAAACCCAGCGCCGCCACGGACGCCGAAACGGTATCGCCGAGCCACGATGCAATGGAGCCCAACGCGCCGCTGCCCCCTCCTAGGCCTTTAATCATCTCGTCCATAAGTTCGTCGGCCGAACCTTGGATGTCTCCGTATCCCACAAGCAGCCGTCCCCAGACATCCATGACGCCATCGAGTACGCCGGCAACGCCACCCGAGCGTTCCTTCAATGTCGAGAAAAATCGCGAAAGCACGTTGTTTTGCGCCGTCGCCTCATCGGGCGCCAGCACCGCGGCAGAGATGGCACCGCGATCGCCAAGCCTGACTGCCGTGTTAAACGAAGAGTTGAGCTCATCGGGGCTCGAGATGGCACCCGAAACCGCAAAGGCAACCACGCCGTTGCGACCGGGCGGAGCAATACGCGGACGCTCGCCCGAAAGCGCTTTAATGGCCTGGTCAAACGCATTGCCCGCACGGTCGGCCTCATCCTCGGTCTGACGCATGAGCTCAAGCTCTTTGTTCCGACATTTGACGTATTCCTCCAAGGCCTTTTTGAACTCGTCGAAGTGATATTCGAAGCCGTTTTCGATAGAGGTTGAAGGCGCCGCAACAGCACCAAGCGACAAAACGCCAAAATGGCATTTGCTGCATTTATCCTGTCCATCGTAATCGGCAACCGAAGCAAATCCGCTCGGCGTCCCTTTCTTATAGTTAGGGCAGGTCGTCCCGTAATGCAGATACGCCTTGTCATCATTCACGCTAGTCGGCCACACCGCATCGGTATAGAGTTCCGTCGCCCGAACCTCATCAGAGTTGCGCGGCAGCAGCGGAATATAGGAGGAAACCCTGTCTCCGTTCTCGGTTATATGTGCCCGATCGACCTCCGCGCTCGCATAGGTATAAAACGCCTTACGCGCCGCAGACTCTGCCTTCATCTCGACACTCGAGCCGTGGGGCTTCTCATTTGTCAGACGCCAATGGTAGTAGTCCTTCGCGCGATCAAGGGCAACTTGGGGCTCCCACGTAACGCTCGATGAGTAATGCGGATTTTGAACACCGGAGAGATCCGTTAGGCTTTTCGCACGCTCCCACATGCAAGAACAGCTGCCGACCGAGCCCTTGTCAGACCCACCACAATCCGCCAGCCAAGCACGCTCTTTAGCCTTCGCCGTGTCCTCAGAAGCCTTCCGCAGCTCCTCGGCCGCACACTCTAAATCATCTGATGTGTCTTTAATGGTATCGGTCGAGATCTCTGATCCTTTGAGCGCAGCGAAGTCAGACTCGGATGTCCTGGGCACGGCAAGCGCCGTACCGGTATAGGTCACACTATCGGTATCCTGCGCCGACACCGCCTGCGTGGCACGCGCGGCGATTAGATACGGCAGAGCCGTCTCGATTTTCTGTAAGCCTTCCGATGCGCTTTTGGCAAACTTGTTGCGCGTTTTAATGATCTCAATCCCGGTGTCGACCATATTGCCGGCAACCGGCTCGGCACCCGGGATGAGGATGGCGACCAGGCCCGTCCCGATCGTGGCAAACCCCGCCAGCCCCAGACTCAAGATGCTCGCATCAACCACCGTGGCAGCCGTGTGATAGGACGACACTACGTTGGCACCCGCCAGCGCGCCGCTATCAGCCGCCACCTGGGTATCCCCGGCACGCGACATGCTCCATATCGCCGCGGTCGACGAAAACAACAATGTGAGCACCACTAAGATGACCACGGCAGAAGAAAGCGTGGTATAGGCGCCGTCTTCGATAAACAGATCGACACCGGCTCGACCCATAAAGCCGCCTCGCTTGCGATGGCAGCTCGGACGGTGCGTCAAAACGCGTCTAGACCAGAAACACTTAATCCCATGCAGCAATCCACGAATCATAATCTCCCTCCAGCCATTCGGGACGCGATTGATACGAGACATCGACCTTGAGCTCAACGTAGCCGCCCTCGGCGGTACCACCCATAGCCTGCGCAAACGCACCGATCACAGGCAACGGCTTGACCTCGCCGGAAACGGACACGGACGAGACGCCACCCGCACCGGCCCGGCCAAGCTCGATATCCCACGACAACGGCCCGCCGGCATGAAAGATCGAAACGTTGGGCACTGCGGCAAGTCGGCGGCGGGTGAACTCCTTAAGATCGTCGTCCTCCGCCGTCGTTGTGGTCATGAGCCGCGCGGTCTCGGCGGCGGCAGACTCCATGACCGCGCGCGTATAGAGCAGGCACACCGGTTGCAGCGCGAGAAGGATGAGTGTCAGAAACGTCGGCAGCAAAAAAGCGGCCTCGACCGTAGACTGCGCCCGGTCCTCGCGCGCGGCATCAATACAACGCGATGTCCTTAGCGGCCGCAGCGGCGTCGATAACCGACGTCGAGGCAACGCCATGGGAGGCCGCCCGCTCAACCAGCGCCGCCAAGCGCCCATCGGTGCCGGCACGCCAAAGTCCCGCGATCGCCAGCACGATCGATAACAGCGCCACCGTGACAATGGCGTATTCGACCGTCGCCTGGGCAGATTCCTCACGCAGGACATCATGCATTTCACGATCCCTCCTTTGAGTCCGTTGCCTGCGGGCTCAGGCGCACGGCGCGCAGACGACACGAAGCATCGCCAGCATCCGCGGCAATTGTCACCATATCGACCCAGCCGCGTCCGTCGCGCACGATGGCGCCCCACACGTTTCCCTTGATGTCGAGATAGCCGCTCAGAGCAAGTTGCGCCGTGGGTACCTCGCGATAGGCACGCAGCATATCCGCCGCCGCTTCGGTCATCGGTCGGTCCTCGGACCATGCAAGCCGGACCGCAATCGCATTGCCCTCAGGCGAATCCGTCGCAGTGCCAGACCGCTTGTCGAGCGTCCGCAGAAAGGTTTGCGCCGTGACAGCGACATCCGAATCGTCCGCATCTCGCATCTCATCTTTTTGAGACGCCACCGCCGAATCTGAGCCCAAATCGGAGGCGGTCCCAGGACGCTGCTGCCGCGCGGCGTTAAGCCCCCAAAGCACCGCCGCTATCGCCACGGTCAGGCAAGCAAACACCAGCAGCACCCCGATGGGGCGCTCGCCCTCTACAGGCTGTTGATGCCCTCGCTGATAGCGTTCCATAGATCTTGGACCTTGCCCTTAAATGCGACGATGGCGATAATCGCGATCACCACGAGCACGCCGACCAAGATGGCATACTCGGTGGTACCCTGTGCACTCTCCTCCTGCAATAGTTCCTTGGCGCGCTGACGAACATGTGCCGCCCGGCAAAACGCCCAGCCCTGGACCTTGCCAGCAGCGTCAGTCATCGTGTTCATGTATTCCTCCCTACATCATCCCGCCTGCTCCCAGCAGCGGGCCCAATATGGACAGAAGCAACGCCGGCAAGATGAGCGTGCCGGTGGGAATCAGCAGCTTGACGGGCGCACGCTCGATCTCGCGCTCGACCGCGGCGCGATGAGCCGCACGGATCTCGCGACTTTGAGCGGCCAGCGTCTCGGCAAGTGGGGCACCCAGGGCGAGCGCCTGCCCCACCGTGATGGCAAAGGTCTCGAGCGCTCGCACGTCCAGGTCGCGCGCGGCGGCCAACAACTCGTCCTCACGCGTGCCCACGCCCACCTGCCACGCCATACAGGCGCGCTCAAGGCGAAGAGCCAGCACTGACCGGCGGTTGGCGCAGAAAATCTCAAGCGCCGCATCAAACGAAAGACCGGCCGAAAGACCCAAGCGCACAACATCGATCATCTCGGACACTTCGCCGAGCGACACTCGCGCCGGGCCGCCCGCTCCAACCGCGCCCTTCACTCGCGCGGTCAGAGCATCGACCACCGAGCGACCCGCGGCAGCGACCAGCACCGCCTCGCGCTTGCAGGCCCCTGCGATCTTGCGTGCATCCGCCCGATCCAAACCCGTCGCGACAAATACACTCAGGGCGCACAGGCAAGCCGCAACTGCAACCGGGGCGCTCATAGCTCCACCCGCATAATGCGCCGGATAACCACCAGGGCAACGGCGTTGAGGGCAAGACCCAGCACCACAGCGCCCGCGCCGGCAGGCGTCGCAAGACCGCGACGAAAATCTGCCGAAAGCAGCGCCAACACCGCGCACATGCCCGCCGGCATCGCCGCGACCATATGCGCAGACATGCGAGCCTGCGACGTCTTAACATCCAGGCGGCGCTTGAGCTCAATGCGCTCCCCCACCATGCTCGACGCCTCGGACAGTAAGTCGGCAAGCGGAGCGCCGGTGCGCTGAGACACCTTAAGCGCCAAGGTCACAAGCGAAAGACCGGGGGCGTCGATACGCACGAGCAAGTCATCGAGCGCGTCGGTCGCCGAGATGCCGCAATCGATCGCCGCCGCCACCCGCAAAAACTCGGTATGCACTGGCTCTTGCGCATGAGCGCCCACAAAGCGCATGCCCTGGGCCAGCGAATGTCCCGAGGCAAGCGACATGGAAAGTGCGGTAAACGCCTCGGGCATTGCCTCTTCTGCATCGTGTTGCTCGCGCCGGCTCTCAAAGCCATCCCGAGCGGCGCCAACGGCAAACGGAGCAACAAATCCCAAGGCAAATCCGAGGGGCGATAACGACACCATCGTTAGTAAAACGCAGCAGACACCGCTCGATAGCAGCAGAAACGCCAAACGTCCCGAAGCATCTTCGATCACGAGGCCAAGGCGATGCGCCGGAGCCAGCGATGCCCACGAACGGGCGATCTTTTTCAGCAGATCGTTTTCCACCAGCTCACGCGGCAGCTTCTCTGCCACCGTCTCGAGCGCCTGACGTGCCAGCTCCGCCGGCGGTACCTGCGGCACACGAGGTTCCGCCCCGCACGCCGTCGCGACAGAAAGCCCTGCCAAGCCCCCTACGACGAGGGGCACAGTGATCTCCATTCGTCCACCTCCTCTTGTGTGAGCGTCCCCGACCGCAGGCCTTCTGCGATAAACGGCGGCTCGCGGTCAAGCGTCCAGGTGCGCTCGGCGGCATCGAACGTCACATAGCGCTCGAGCTCTACGCCGCCCGATGCGGCGCGTCGCACCCCCGAATACGAGGAGACGAAGCGCCTGCCATCGGCGTGGCGCTCGGACATCACGATACCGTCGAGTGCCATGGCAATCTGCTCCTCGATAAGCTCACTCGGCAGATCGATCCCATAACGTGCAAGCAACGTCAAACGCACCACGGTCTCCTGTTCTGAACCCGCATGAAGTGTGGTGAGCGACCCGTCGTGGCCCGTGTTCATGGCCTGCAACATGTCGCAGCACTCGGCACCGCGCACCTCGCCCACCACGATGCGGTCGGGGCGCATGCGTAGGGCATTAGTTACCAGGTCGCGGATCGTCACCGCGCCCTCGCCCTCAATTGAAGCCTCGCGCGCCTCTAGGCGCACCACGTGCGGATGATGCGCAAACTTGAGCTCGGCAGAGTCCTCGATCGTCACGATGCGCTCGCCGGTGGAAATCTCGCATGACAACGCGTTGAGCAGGGTGGTCTTACCAGATCCCGTGCCTCCCGCAACCGCCAGGTCCTGTCGCAGCGACACCGCGCACG
>CAKUHM010000028.1 GCA_934655835.1 uncultured Collinsella sp.
CGGGCATTCGGGAATTTGCCGCATACTTCCGAAAATCAGACGGATATCGCTCAATTCAACCGCCTATTTAACGCAAAATAGGCCGCTTCCCCTAGCGGAAAGCGGCCTCAGATCTTACGAATAGACGATGGTAAAGGGTTCCGACGTTTCGGCGCCCCCTGTTGAAGTGTAGCGTGTGCCCTCAAGCGTTACTGAGACCACTTGGTCGACATCAATCAACTTCGTTGGCACCCAGATGTTCTCTCCGCTATTGCGCGCATAAGAAAAATATAAGTTGAACACCCCTGCGTCGTCATCTTCGATAATCTGCTCCGATCCATCCTTGTAGGTGACGGTCAGTTTATGATCAACTGCTTCATAGCCCAGATCATCGATATGCGTCTGAATGGAAAACGGACTGATCTCGAGAGGCGAATCATCGGAGTGAAGTTCCTTGGTATCGACGTATGTTCCGACGCTAAACTCGGGCGTCGATGCTTCGAACAGTTTCGCATCCTCACCTTCGCCCTCGGTCCACTGGATATTCCAGGTGACCGCATTTTGCAAACCTCGCTCGCGATCCATAGAGGCAAAGTACATCGTGCCATTAATGACAGTATCGCTTGATGTGTCCTTATCAATGGTGCAGCGAGTATCAGCCCATTCCTCGCCGAAGTTCATGCTGGGCGTGCCGATGCCTTGTTCTTCTTCACCATAGAGAACAAGTTCGCCAGTCTCTGCTGCCGGCTTGTAGTAGTTAACACCATTTGGATTGGACAACGTAAACGTCACGGCACCGCAACCGTTTTTATCGATAGCCATATCATGAATGTCGAGTGTATAGCCGTTGCCCTCGACGGACAGATTGACCTTCTGTACTGAACCCTCCAAGCTTTGGGGCGCGATACCATCACCAAACTCTCTGGTGTAGGTATATTTAGTCCCCGACGAGCCACCTTGAGTCCAGGTAATGGACTCTCCGTTGCCATGGTTTCCCCAGGCAGAGGCAAAATAACTGGAATTGACGACGGCGTAGGCGACCCCTCCGGTCGCCAGCACTCCGACAAGACACCCGATTACGGCAACGTACAGAGGCTTCGCGTGACCCTTTCGACGAAGGGGCTCGCCTGCGGCAGCATTAAGAACGCGATCGGCAAGATCGCTATCGGCTTGGACGGACTCGAAGGCCTGCTTGATTTGATTGGATTTCACGGTCGCCCTCCTCCAGGATGAACTTAAGCTTTGATCGGCCGCGCGCTAAACGCGTTCGGACGGTCGCGGCCGGCACATGCAATAACTCGGCAATCTCTGAAGTCGAAAAGCCCAGATAGTAATAGAGCACGATGGGGATACGGAATCGCTCCGGAAGGCGCATGACATCGAACAGGATGGCCTTGGTTTCCTCCTGTGCCGTCGAAAGCGAATCGGTCAGACTCTCAATATCCTCCACGCGCCTCCATGGCTTTCGAAAGAGCGATTTGCACTCGTTGATTGTGACCCGAATGAGCCAACGGCGAAGGTGTTCCCAGCTTTCAAAATGGCCATCACTTTTGAGCAACTTAAGAAAGACGTCTTGAGCGACATCATCGGCGTCGGCACGATCGCGCAGATACGTCAACGCGATCCGAAACACGACATCTCGGTGATCTTCAACCGCCTGTCTAAAAGCTCGTTCTTCCATAATCACCTCCCGGTGACGTTGATGGTTCTTGATGAGGTCCTCACCATAGATACGCTTTGGCGAGACGAAATGTTTCAAATTCAAGCAGGAAAAACCTACCAAAATAAACCGTCCCTTTTTGGCAAGGGATCAACGGAACGCAACAGGTTGAGCATACGCAAGCGAGCGGCCCCCAGAGTGTACAAGGTGGCATGAAAAAGGCAGGGCATTGACCTTTTGGTCATGCCCTGCCTTTTGAATGACAGATTGTAGCTCTGGGGGCCGCGCAGCGACGGAGGTCACCGCCGTTCGTTAGAACGGCGGAACTAATTACTCCTCGTCGTTGTCCTTGGCCTCTTCGGCGTCGTCGGTGTCCACGAGCTGGTTGAGCAGCTCGTCGAGGGAAGCCATGTCCTCGTTGATGGCACCGTTGGCGGGAGCCTTCTTGTCGTCGATCGGGGCGCCCAGGAGCTCCTCGTCCTCGTCGGCGTGATGCGTCGGAGCGGCGGAGGTGCCCAGCAGGATGTCGTCCGGACCGTCGGGGCTAAAGACCATCTGCAGCAGCTGCGAGAGGTCTTCCTCGTCGGCAACGTCGTCGTTGTTCTCGAGGATGTAGAGCAGGTCGTGGGCCTCCAGGCCGTCACGGAGCTCCTCGATCGCCTTGGCACCGATACCATCGATGCGCAGCAGATCCTCCTCGGACTTGCCGACCAGGTCGCCGACCGTCTCGATGCCGACTTCGCTGAACTTGTTGGTCCAGCGCTGCGACACGCCGAGGTCGTCGAACAGGTACAGGCGAGCCTTCTCGGCGGAGATGGTGTGGCCGTTGCGGGTGAACGAACCATCAGCGCCGCCGAACTCGTCGTAGCCGGCCCAGTCGAGCTGCTGCGGGAGCTGCTCGTCCAGGTCCTTGAGCTCCACAGGAGCCCACTCGGGCAGCGACTTGGCGTTGGGCGAAGCCGGACCGTCGATGTCGACATAGCCGTCGGCCGTGCGATACGTCAGTTTGGCGTTGGCGTACGGCTTGAGGCCGGTACCAGCCGGAATCTTCTTACCGACGATGACGTTGGACTTAAGGTCGAGCAGGTGGTCGACCTTGCCCTCGATGGCAGCCTCGGTAAGGACGCCGGCGGTACGGATGAACGAAGCGCTCGACAGCCAGGAGTCGATGTTGGACGCGACCTTGAGCGTACCCAGGATGACGGGCTCGGCCACGGGAGCCTGACCGCCCAGACGGGCAACGCGCTCGACCTCGTCGGCGAACTCGTAGCGATCGACGTACTGACCAAGCAGGTACTTGGAGTCGCCGGGGTTGGTGATCTGAACGCGACGCAGCATCTGGCGTGCGAGCACCTCGATGTGCTTGTCGTTCAGGTCGACGCCCTGGCTGGTGTAGACGTCCTTAACGCTCTCGACGAAGGTGTGCATCGTCGACTCGATGTCGGTCAGCTTGCGCAGGTTGCGGAAGTTGACGAAGCCCTTGGTGATCTGGTCGCCGGCGCGAACCTCGCAGCCGTCCTCGATCTCGGGCATAAAGCGCACCGATGCGGGGACGCGACGCTCGTCGAGGACACGGGTGTGGTCCTCGGAGTCGGTGAGCGTCAGCACGTACTCGGACTTCTCGGGCTTAATCGAGAGGTGACCGGAGTACGGAGCCAGCTCGGCCTCGCGACCCAGGATCTTCTCGTTGACGTTGCCGACGATATCGAACATACGGCTGACCGTAGGCAGACCCTGCGTAATATCGTCGACGCCAGCGACGCCGCCGGAGTGAATGGTACGCATCGTAAGCTGCGTACCGGGCTCGCCGATGGACTGGGCGGCAATAATGCCGACGGCAGTACCGATAGCGACCGGGCGACGGGTGGAAAGATCCCAGCCGTAGCACTTCTGGCACACGCCGTACTTGGAGCGGCAGGTGAGCAGTGCGCGAAGGGTGACCTTCTTAAGGCCGGCATCGACCATCTTCTGGATGTCGGCGACGGTCTCGATGTAGCCGTCCTGCTCAAAGAGCACGGTGCCATCGGGAGCCACGACGTCCTGGATGAAGCAACGGCCGACGAGGTCGGTGTTGAGGTCGGTGGTGCCGGGGATGATGAGGTTGTAGGTGACGCCCTCGTGCGTACCGCAGTCCTCCTCGCGGACGATGACGTCCTGGGCCACGTCGACCAGACGACGGGTCAGGTAACCAGAGTCCGAGGTGTGGGATGCGGTATCGACCAGGCCCTTACGGGCGCCGTAGGTCGAAATGAAGTACTCGAGCGGCAGCAGGCCCTCGCGGAAGTTCGCCTTAATGGGAAGGTCGATCGTCTCGCCGGACATGTCTGCCATCAGGCCACGCATGCCGCCGAGCTGACGCAGCTGGGTCTTAGAACCACGGGCGCCGGAGTCGGCCATCATGTACAGCGGGTTCTCCTCGTCGAACATGTCGAGCATGAGCGCTGCGACCTTGTCGGTACAAGCGGTCCACTCGTTAACGACTTCGATGTGGCGCTCCGTCTCGTTGATGAAGCCCTCCTCGAAGTACTCGTTGATCTGGTCGACGTTGGCCTGGGCGCGATCGAGCAGCTCCTGCTTCTCGGCAGGGATGAGAGCGTCCCACACCGAGATGGTGAGGCCGGCGCGGGTAGCGTAGTGGAAGCCGGAGTACTTGATGGCGTCGAGGATCGGGCCGACCTTGGCCTCGGGGTAACGATCGCAGCAGTCGGCAACCAGCTTGGCCACGTCGCCCTTGACCATCTTGTAGTTCATGAACTCATAGTCTTCGGGCAGGCACTGGCGGTTGAAGATGATGCGGCCGATGGAGGTCTCGAAGCGCGCGGTCTTGTTGCCGGTGACGTCGTAGTCGACGAACTCGTTCTTGCCGTTCTTGACGCGGAAGATACGGGTGCCGTCCTCGTTGATGACGTTGGCGTTCTCGGCGGACACGCGGACCTGGATCTTGGCCTGCATGTCGACCTCGGAGCGGCAGTCATAGGCGTGCAGCGCGTCGTCGAAGCTCGAGAACACGTGGTTCTCGCCCGGCAGACCGTCGCGGACCTGGGTCAGGTAGTACACACCGATGATCATGTCCTGCGAGGGGATGTTGACCGGCTTGCCGGATGCCGGCGAGCGCAGGTTGTTCGCAGAGAGCATGAGCACGCGGGCCTCGGCCTGAGCCTGGCTGGACAGCGGCACGTGGACAGACATCTGGTCGCCGTCGAAGTCGGCGTTGAAGGGCGAGCAGACCAGCGGGTGCAGGTGGATGGCCTTGCCCTCGACCAGCACCGGCTCAAAGGCCTGGATGGACAGACGGTGCAGGGTCGGTGCACGGTTGAGCAGCACGACGCGGCCGTCGATGACCTCTTCGAGGATATCCCACACAAAGGTGGCACCGCGGTCGATAGCGCGCTTGGCGCCCTTGATGTTCTCGACCTTGCCAAGCTCGACCAGGCGCTTCATGACGAAGGGCTTGAAGAGCTCCAGCGCCATGGTCTTGGGCAGACCGCACTGGTGCAGCAGCAGCTTGGGGTCGGTAACGATTACCGAACGGCCGGAGTAGTCGACACGCTTACCCAGCAGGTTCTGACGGAAGCGGCCCTGCTTACCCTTGAGGGCCTCGGCGAGCGACTTGAGCGGGCGACCGCCACGGCCAGAGACCGGGCGACCACGACGGCCGTTGTCGAACAGGGCGTCCACGGACTCCTGGAGCATGCGCTTCTCGTTGTTCACGATGATCGCAGGGGCGTCCAGGTCGAGCAGGCGCTTGAGTCGGTTGTTACGGTTGATCACGCGACGGTACAGGTCGTTGAGGTCGGACGCGGCAAAGCGACCGCCGTCGAGCTGGACCATCGGGCGCAGATCGGGCGGAATGACCGGGATGACGTCCAGGATCATGTTCGCGGGGCTGTTGCCACCCTTCAGGAAGGCGTCAACGACCTCGAGGCGCTTGACGGCCTTCTCGCGCTTCTGCTTCTGGGAGTCCTCGTCGGCGATGATGGCCTTGAGCTTCTCGGCCTCGGAGGGGAGGTCGATGGCAGCGAGCAGGTCGCGGACGGCCTCGGCACCCATGCCACCCTTGAAGTACATGGAGTAGTAGCGGGTCATCTCGCGGAACAGCGGCTCATCGGAGATGAGGTCGCGCTCGGTGAGCTTCATGAAGGCGTTGAAGGCGTCCGTGCGGAGCTGCTTCTCGTCCTTGCACTCTTCCTCGATGTCGACGATGCCGGAGGCGATCTCCTCGGGGGTCAGCGGCTCCTCGTCGGAGAACTCGTCAAAGTTCTCGGGGTCGCCCTGCTCCTTGAGGGACTCGATCTGGCGGGCGCACTCGGCATCGATCTCTTCCAGATCGGCGGCGAGCTCCTCGCGCAGGTCGTCGGCGTCGGCCTCGCGAGCCTCGTAGTCAACCTCGGTGATGATGTAGCTGGCAAAGTACAGAACCTTCTCGAGGTCCTTGGACTTGATGTCGAGCATACGGCTCATCGGGAAGCTCGTGGGGCTCTTGAAGTACCAGATGTGGGACACGGGAGCGGCGAGCTCGATGTGGCCCATGCGGTCGCGACGCACCTTGGCCGAGGTGACCTCGACGCCGCAGCGCTCGCAGACGATGCCCTTAAAGCGGATGCCCTTGTACTTGCCGCAGGAGCACTCCCAGTCCTTGGCGGGACCGAAGATCTTCTCGCAGAACAGGCCGTCCTTCTCGGGCTTGAGGGTACGGTAATTGATGGTCTCCGGCTTCTTGACCTCACCGTGCGACCAGGAACGGATCTGGTCGGCGGAGGCAAGGGAGATCTTTACCGAGTCAAAATCAGTAGCTTCGAAATCTGCCACAGTCAACTACTCCTTATCAGTGGTCGTGGCGGCGACAGCCTCGGGTGCCTCGGCGGTCTCGGCATCCTCGGCCTCGACGTCGGCGTCAACGCCGGCAAGCGCAGCCAGGTCGTCGAGAGCGGAAGTCTCCTCGGCGGTCACAGGGGCGGAGGCGTCCTCGTCGGCATCGTGCATGGGCTCGATGTCCAGAGCGAGGGAGCGAATCTCCTTGACGAGAACCTTGAAGGACTCGGGGATACCCGGGACAGGAACGTTCTCGCCCTTGACGATGGACTCGTAGGTCTTGACGCGGCCCACGGTATCGTCGGACTTGACGGTCAGGATCTCCTGCAGGACGTTGGAAGCACCGTAAGCGTACAGTGCCCAAACTTCCATCTCGCCGAAGCGCTGGCCGCCGAACTGGGCCTTGCCGCCCAGAGGCTGCTGGGTAACCAGGCTGTAAGGGCCAGTCGAACGGGCGTGGATCTTGTCGTCGACCATGTGGCCGAGCTTGAGGATGTAGGACGTACCCACGGTAATGGGCTCGCGGAACTCCTCGCCGGTGCGGCCGTCGAACAGACGGGTCTTGCCGCGCTCGTCAAGCTGGGTGACGAACTCGGGACGCATGTGATCGCCAAAGGCAGCGGTGGCCTTGTTGAGCATGTTCTTGTTGGCACGACGGATGACCTCGGCGATCTCGTCCTCCTTGGCGCCGTCGAAGACGGGCGTCGCGGTGAAGAACGGACCGGGGATGTACTTGTCGGAGTCGGCCTGCTCGGTATCCCAACCGCAGGCGGCAGCCCAGCCAAGGTGGCACTCGAGCAGCTGGCCGACGTTCATACGCGAAGGAACGCCCAGCGGGTTGAGGATAACGTCGATCGGGGTACCGTCAGCCATGTAGGGCATGTCCTCGACCGGCAGAACGTTACAGATAACACCCTTGTTGCCGTGGCGGCCGGCGATCTTATCGCCCTGCTGGATCTTACGACGCTGGGCGACGTAGACGCGCACCTGCTCGTTGACGCCGGGGGCCAGGTCGTCGCCGTTCTCGCGGCTAAAGCGGACGACGTCGATAACGCGGCCGTAAGCGCCGTGAGGCATCTTAAGGGAGGTGTCGCGGACGTCGTGGGCCTTGGCACCGAAGATGGCGCGCAGCAGGCGCTCCTCGGCGGTCAGAGCGCTCTCGCCCTTAGGCGTGACCTTACCGACCAGGATGTCGCCAGGGCCGACCTCGGCGCCGATGCGGATGATGCCGTCCTCGTCGAGGTTGGCAAGCATGTCCTCGGAGAGGTTCGGGATCTCGCGGGTGATCTCCTCGGGGCCGAGCTTGGTGTCGCGGGCGTCGATCTCGTGACGGGTGATGTTGATGGTCGTCAGCAGGTCCTCGGCCACCAGGCGCTCGGACACGACGATACCGTCCTCGTAGTTAAAGCCTTCCCACGGCATGTAGGCCACGGTGAGGTTCTGGCCCAGTGCGAGCTCGCCGTGATCGGTCGAAGGACCGTCGGCCAGAGGCTCGCCCTGCTCAACGGTGTCACCGACGCGCACGAGCGGACGGTGGTTGATGCAGGTGGACTGGTTGGAGCGCTGGTACTTGGCCAGGTGATACTCGTCCATGCCGCCGGCATGCTTGACGATGATCTTGGCGGCGTCGGCAAAGATGACCTCGCCGGCGTTCTTGGCCAGGGTGACCTCGCCGGAGTCCAGAGCGGCGCGACGCTCCATGCCGGTACCGACATAGGGAGCGGCGGGGTGAACCAGCGGCACGGCCTGACGCTGCATGTTGGCGCCCATGAGCGTACGCTTGGCGTCGTCGTGCTCGAGGAACGGGATCAGCGTGGCTGCGACGGAGAGCATCTGACGCGGCGAGACGTCCATGTAGTCGACGTCCTCGACGGGCACGTCGGCGGGAGCGCCGAAGGAACCGTCGAAGTCGCGGGTACGGGCGATCACGGTGTGCGGACGGACAAGCTTGCCCTCGGCATCGGTCGTGATGAACTCGTTGGTCTTGGGATCGAGCGGCGTGTTGGCCGGCGCGATGACGTGCTTTTCTTCCTCGTCAGCGGTCATCCAGTCGATCTGGTCGGTGGCAACGCCGTTCTCGACGCGGCGGAACGGAGCCTCGATGAAGCCATACTCGTTGACGCGGGCGTAGAGGGCGAGCGAGCCGATCAGGCCGATGTTGGGGCCTTCGGGGGTCTCGATCGGGCACATGCGGCTGTAGTGCGAGTTGTGAACGTCGCGGACGGCCGTCGGCACGTTGGTGCGGCGGCTGGAGCCGGACTTGTGGCCGGCAAGACCACCAGGGCCGAGTGCGGACAGACGGCGCTTGTGGGTCAGACCGGTCAGGGGGTTCGCCTGGTCCATGAACTGCGAGAGCTGCGAGGAACCGAAGAACTCTTTGATGGAGGCCACGATCGGGCGGATGTTGATGAGCGACTGCGGGGTGATCTCGTCGATGTCCTGGGAGCTCATGCGCTCACGGACGACGCGCTCCATGCGGCTCATGCCGATACGGAACTGGTTGGCGACGAGCTCGCCGACGGTGCGGATACGGCGGTTGCCAAAGTGGTCGATGTCGTCGACCTTGAAGCCCTGCTCGCCGGCAGCGAGGGACAGGAGGTAGCGCAGCGTCGCGACGATATCCTCGTCGGTGAGCACCGTGACCTCTTCCTCGGTGGTGAGGTTGAGCTTCTTGTTGACCTTGTAACGACCGACGCGGGCCAGATCGTAGCGCTGCGGGTTAAAGAGCAGGCCCTCGAGCAGGCTGCGAGAAGCGTCCACGGTGGGAGGCTCGCCCGGGCGCAGGCGACGGTAGATCTCGATGAGGGCGTCCTCGCGGGTGAGGGCGGTGTCGCGCTCCAGGGTGCGCTTGATCACATCGGAGTTGCCGAGCAGCTCGATGATGTCGTCGTTGGTGACGGCGATGCCAAGGGCGCGCAGGAACATCGTGGCGCTCTGCTTGCGCTTACGGTCGATGGAGACCATGAGCTGGTCGCGCTTGTCGACCTCAAACTCGAGCCAGGCACCGCGGGACGGGATGATCTGGGCCTTGTAGATCTGCTTGCCCGAATCCATCTCGGAGCTGTAGTACACGCCCGGGGAACGGACGAGCTGCGAGACGACGATACGCTCGGTACCGTTGATGATGAAGGTGCCCTGATCGGTCATCATGGGGAAGTCGCCCATGAAGACGAGCTGCTCCTTGATCTCGCCGGTCTCCTTGTTGGTGAGACGGACGTCGGTCAGAAGCGGAGCCTGATAGGTCATATCCTTCTCGCGGCACTCCTCGACGGTGTGCGCGGGGTCGCCGAACTGATGCTCGCCGAAGGTAACCTCGAGAACATGGTTCTGGCTCTGGATGGGGCTGGATTCCTTGAACGCCTCACGAAGGCCCTCGTCCTTAAAACGCTCAAAGGATTCCCTTTGAACAGAGATAAGGTTGGGGAGCTCCATGGCCTCCGGGATTTTCCCGAAGCTGACGCGCTTGCGCTCAGTGGCAGTGTATGCGTAGGTCACCAGGTTTTTCCTCCTTCACGGAAATGCTCGGTGGGTTGGCGAGGCATAGCTTCGCCAGTTATCGCAACCTAATAGTTTATCAGGTACCGACCGTTGAGCAAGAAAAGCCTTGACGCGATTGAGTTTTTGGAGTAGCAAAGTTTTTCGACAGAAAACGCGCAGGTAGATATAGGTATATCGAACATCTGTTCATATGATTTCTGTGAACAGAGCTGAGGGCGCGGGCCGTTGAACGGCGGAATGGCGGTGAGAGTTGATCAACCGGAAACTGCGTCCCGTTTTGATGCCTCAAACTGGGATGCAGTTTCCAGTTGAGCCCTGTTTGGGAAAGCGTATCCCGTTCTGAGCCGATATTCTGGGACGTACTTTCCCCTATGGGCCCGTTGGGGAAACTGCATCCCAGTTTGAGCTGTTATTCCGGGTCGCACTTTCCGCTAGGGGCCCCAACCGGAAAGTGCATCCCAGAATTCAGCCAAATAGTGGGACGCATTTTCCCAGGCCGGACGGCGCGCATAAAAAAACGGGCGCAGACCGAAGTCCGCACCCGTTCCTGCCATGACAGCTTCGAGCCGTTACGCGGTTTGGTAAAACCGCGTTAACGCTTTAAGCCGCCGCGCTCGTCGATGGCGTCCCAAAAGGCGTCGGCGAAGCGAGGATCGCTTGCAGCCATGAGGGCGTTAGTGGCCATCCAACCAGAGGGAGTGCCGGTGTCGTAGCCCGACAGCGGGTCGATGACGACTGCATACATGGCCTCGCGGTCGAGCGAACGGGCCATGGCGTCGGTGAGCTGGATCTCGCCGCCCTTGCCGGCCTGCTGATCTGCCAGCAAGTCCATGACCAGCGGGCTCAGCAGGTAGCGACCGACGATGTACAGGTTGGACGGAGCCGCCTCGGGAGCGGGCTTCTCGACCAGACCGCCGATACGCCAGACAGCGCCCGGCTCGGCATCGGCAACGTCCTCGGCACCCTCGAGCGAACCGACGCGCTCACCGGCGATAACACCGTAGCGGCTGACTTCCTCGGGCGAGCAAGCAGCGACGGCGATAACCGAAGCGCCACCGTGCTCCTTGGAAACGGCGAGCATCTTGTCGCAGATGTCGCGGTTAGGTACAACGTAGTCGCCCAGAAGAACCAGGAAGTTCTCCCCTGCCACGGCGTCGGCAGCAGAGCGAATAGCATGGCCGAGGCCCTTGGGCTCGTACTGATAACGGAAGTCGACCGGCATACCGCCAGCGTGGGCGACGGCATC
>CAKUHM010000029.1 GCA_934655835.1 uncultured Collinsella sp.
CGAACCTACATCTGCATGAACGGATTCTGCATGAGTTCACGCGCGACGGTGGTCGAATCGCCATGACCCGTCAGACAAACGGTATCGGGCGGAAGAACCTTGGCAAGCTTGGCGAGCGAGCGCATAATCGCTGCCTCGTCACCGCCGGAAAGATCGGTGCGACCATGGCTGCCTGGGAAAAGCGTGTCGCCCACGAAGGCGGTGTTTCCCTGCTTGGTCGCAGCAAACAAGACGATGCCGCCCGGTGTATGCCCTGGGGTCTCGATTACCTGTAGGCAGATGTCGCCCACCTCAATCGTATCGCCCTCGGCGAGCAGGCGCGTCGGCTCACCCGGATCGGGTGTCTCGATGCCCCACATGCCACGCTGCTCCTCGATATTTGCGCGAGGTACCATCACGTCCTTAGCGCACAACTCATATAGTGCGCCGTCGCCAACGGCAGTTCGCACCCCGGCAACCCCACCAACATGGTCGGCATGACCGTGCGTGCAGACGGCGCCGAGCACGCGTACCCCAGGATGTTCGGTGCGAATATGCTCCACAAGACGCTCACCCTCCCACGCCGGATCGACGATTAAGCACTCGTCATTCGACATCACGGCGTAACTGTTGGTCTGAATCGGGCCGTTGACGAGCGTCTCAATCGAAGCCGCGCCTCGGGGCGTCAGGTCCAAAGTCGTATCGTCCATATGCACACTTTCCTTCTAAATACGTCGAGGCACCAAACGATGCCTCGAACGTAGCCAATATCTATGATGCTGCAAGACTCTCGCGCCTACACGCGACGCTTAAGTTGTGCTCCGCCCTCGCCGGGCATGAGGCGGCGAGCGTCGTAGACCGAGTCGACGCTGCTGATAGAGGCCAGCAGCGGATCCAGACCGCTCGCGTCCGAAATCTCGACCATGAAGCGCAGGGTTGCGATGCCCTCGCGGTTGGTCGACGTAGCAGCCGAAAGGATGTTGCCGCCCGCATCGCCGATGGCGATGGTGACGTCCTTGAGCAGACCCATACGGTCCAGGCACTCGACCACAATCTCGACCTGGAAGAGGGTGTCGGCGGCGCCGTCCCACTCCACGTCGATCATGCGCTCGGGATGCTCCATAAGGCCCTTGACGTTGGGGCAGTTGGCGCGGTGCACCGAGACACCGCGGCCGCGCGTGATGAAGCCAACGATGTCGTCGCCCGTCACGGGATTGCAGCAGTGTGCCAGACGCACCAGCAGGCCGCTGTTGCTCTCGCCCTTGACGATGATGCCGTTGCTTGCGCTCTTGCCACGTTTTTGCGGCTTACGGTTGGAGCCGCGGGCGGGCTGTTTCACGACCTCGGCGATGGCCTCGGCCTTGGTGAGCCGCTCCTCGGGCTTGGGGTCCAAGATCTGCTCGACCTTGTTGCCCACGGCACGCGGGGCGACCTTACCGGCACCCACGGCCGCAAACAGATCCTCGAGTTGCTTATAGTTCAGCTGCTCCGCCACAGCGTTGAGCGCACGCGTCGAGCGCGGCGTGGAAATGCCGTATCCGCGCTTGCGCAGGTCCTTGGCCAGCATATCGCGACCAGCGGCAGCGTCGTCGTCCTTAGTCGCGGCGGCAAAGTAGCGACGGATATTGGACTTGGCCGAAGGCGTCTTGACAATCTTGAGCCAGTCGCGCGACGGCTTGGAACTCTTGTTGGTCAGAATCTCGACACGGTCGCCCGTCTTAATCTCGTGCGTGAGCGGGGCCACGGCACCGTTGATCTTGGCGCCCACGCAGTGGTTTCCCACCTCGGTGTGAACGGCGTAGGCAAAGTCGAGCGGCGTGGAGCCGGCACGAAGCGCCATGACCTCGCCCTTGGGCGTAAAGACAAAAATCTCCTGGTCAAACAGGTCAACCTTCAGCGAGTGCAGGTATTCCTTGGCATCGGTGATCTCGTCAGACGCCGCCCAATCGAGTGAATGCTTGAGCCAGTTAATCTGATCGTCCAGACGCTGCGCATCGTTGGTCTTAGACGCAGACGATCCGCCCGACTTCTTATATAGCCAGTGGGCGGCAATGCCGTACTCGGCCTGCTCATGCATCTCGTAGGTTCGAATCTGAATCTCGAGCGGGCGAGCCGTGGGGCCGATGACCGTCGTGTGGAGCGACTGGTAGTTATTGACCTTGGGCATGGCGATATAGTCTTTAAAGCGACCGGGCATGGGGTGCCACAGCGTGTGCACCGCGCCAAGCGTGGAGTAGCAATCGCGCACCGAATGCGTGATGACGCGCAGTGCCACCAGGTCGTAGATCTCGGAGAATTCCTTGCCCTTGCGCTTCATCTTTTGGTAGATGGACCAATAGTGCTTGGAACGGCCGTTGATCTGGAAGTCTTCCAGGCCAATGCGGTTGAGCTCGTCGGTGAGCGTCTTGATGGTCTCGGCCAGATAGCGCTCGCGAACCTCGCGCGACTCCGCCACCATGCGCGCGATGCGCTGGTAGGCGTCGGGCTCCAGATAGAAGAAGGACAGGTCCTCGAGCTCCCACTTAATGGAACTCATACCCAGACGATCGGCTAGGGGCGCATACACGTCCATGGTCTCGCGCGCCTTAAACAGGCGACGATCCTCGCGCAGGGCCGCCAGCGTACGCATGTTGTGCAGACGATCGGCAAGCTTAACGATAATGACGCGGATGTCCTTGGACATGGCGAGGAACATCTTGCGCAGCGTGAGGGCCTGCTTCTCGTCCATGCTGTCGACTTCGATGTTGGTGAGCTTGGTCACGCCATCGACGAGCTCGGCCACCGTATCGCCAAACAGGCCGGAAACATCGGCAAGCGAGGTCTCGGTATCCTCGACGGTATCGTGCAGCAGCGCGGCGCACACCACGTCACAGTCCATCTTGAGGTCGGCCAAAATGATGGCCACCTCGACGGGATGGTTAATGTACATCTCGCCCGAGCGGCGCTTTTGGTTGCAGTGCTTCTCGGCGGCAAAGCAGTAGGCCTGTTCAACCTTAGAGAAGTCGTCCTCATTCATATATTTGAGGCACAGGCGCTCCAGCTTGTCGTAGCTGTCCGCCATAATCTCGGGCGGCAGCTCATCGGCATGCTTATAGTGCTCCATCTCCGAGAACGGCTGGAGGGTGGAATCATGGGCGGTACGGGCTGCGGCATCCATCGAGGTCCCCTTCCCCTAGGCCCGCGGTACGATCGGGCGGTTAACTTTGGCTAGCATATCAGATGCGCACGAATCGAGCGCCCAACTCCGGAAAGCCGAGAACTCCATGCGCGAGCGCAAGCCCTCCAAATAGCGAATTGACCTGCTCAATTGCACGCGGCCGGGGTTTTCGGCCATCACGATGCGGCGCGTGTCGCCAAGCCCCGAAACGCGGCAGAAACCAAGCTCTTCGAAGATTCCCAGGCCGCTTGCCACCGAACGCTCGTCGACCGGGGTGCGGGCATCGATGGCAAGGCACATCTGCGCGATGTCGATATCGCTTGCGCAGAATGAATCATCCCCGGTCTTACCGCGGTTGGAGCGCCACATAGTCTGCAACGCGCGATAGAGCGTGACGAGCTCGTCGCGCTCGGGCGCATAGCAGTCGAGCAGGCGCTCGTTAATGCGGGCATCGCGCGACGAGTAGAGCAGATGGATCACGGCGGGCTGTCCATCACGGCCGGCACGCCCGCTCATCTGGTTGAACTCGATGGCGCCAAACGGCATGTGGTAGAGCACGACATGGCGGATATCGGGCAGGTTGACGCCCTCGCCAAAGGCAGAGGTCGAAACGATGCAGCTGAGGCTTCCGTCTCGGAATGCCTCCTCCACACGGCGGCGATCGGAGCGCGCAAGCCCCGCGTTATAGAACGCAATGCGGGTCGCGCAATCGGGCACGCGCTTGCGCAGCGTCTTGGCAAGCGCCACGGACTGGTCGCGCGAGTTGACGTAGATGACGGTCTTCTCCCCCGTCGCCACGATAGACACCAGGCGGTTCTCACGGCTCGCAAGATCGCGGTCGTCCTCGAGCTGCAGGTTCTCGCGCACCGTCTCGTCGACCACTGTACGGGTAATCGGCAGCACGCGGGCGAGCTCGGCCACGACCGGAGCCGTCGCGGTGGCCGTCGCAGCCATAACAACCGGGTCGCCCAGGGCTTTGAGGATATCGGGCATGTCGAGATAGGCGCTGCGGTCGCCGCCCTTGGCAAGGCCGGCGTGGTGCGCCTCATCGATAACGACAAAGCCGATGCGGCCCGAACGCGCGAAGCGGTCACGGTGGATAGATAGGAACTCGGGCGTCGTGAGCACGATACCGGTGCGGCCCGAAGCTAGGCCGGCGAACACATCATCGCGTGCGGCCTCCACGGTCTCGCCGGTCAGCACGCCAACGCCAATGCCAAGCGCTGCCATCGTCGACGAGAGGTGATAGGCCTGGTCGGCAACAAGCGCGCGCAGCGGATAGACAAAGATGCTCGCACGTCCGCGAAGGACAGCCTCGCGCGCAGCATGTACATGGAAGATGAGAGACTTGCCGCGGCCCGTTCCCATAACGACCAAGACGCTCTGGTGGTCGGCCAAGGCATCGAGCGCCTCAACCTGCGCGCGGTGCGGCTGGTTCGATCCGATAAAGCTATGGATAAGCGAGCGCGTGAGCTCGGTATAGGAAAGCTGGGCGAGCGTCTCGCGCTTACGCGACTCCAGGCGCAGGCCGGAATCCGCCGGCTGCACGCCACGACGAAGCTCGCATGCCGGATCATCGACGCTGGGCAGCGTGGTATCGCGAACCAGAACATCCTTGATCATGAGCTTGGGCTTCACACGCCCCTGCCAATGCTCGGCAACGGCCTCGAACACCAAGTCGACAGCGCTATCGCAGTTGATGAGCTTATCGATTTGCGGCACGCGGAACATAATGGCCGGCACACTCGCGGCGCCATCGGTCGCCACAAAGCGCATGTGCTCGCCGGTTTTGCCCACCACGGCGCGGTCGCACATCGTCACGCCCTCGGCAGCCAGCAGCGGCACCTTGTTGCCCTGGCCAAACGGCTCAAGACGGGAGATCTGCTCGATGGTCTCGATATTCAGCTCGGAAAGGTCGACGGTGGCGGCGACCTCGTCGGTGTCTTCAAAGTCCTCGGCGGAAAGCTCCGATAGCACGGCGGAAAGGCGGCGGCGGAACTCATCGAGCTTGGATGCCTCGATGGCCACACCCACCGCACCGGCATGTCCGCCGCGACGAATCAGCAGGTCGGAACAACGCTCGACGGCGTCAAACAGGTTAACTTTGCCCACCGAGCGACCAGAGCCGCGCGCGATACCGTCCTCGATCGAGAACAGCAGCGCCGGCACGTGATAGCGATTGGTCAAGCGGCTCGCCACGATGCCTTTGACGCCCTCGTGCCAGCCCTCGCCGCCCACGACGATTGCGCGCCCGCCGTCATAAGTCTCCTCGACCTTCGCCATGGCATCGCGCGTGAGCTCCGCCTCGATCTCACGGCGTTGGCGATTGATTTCCTCGAGCTCGGCTGCCAGTGCACTTGCTTCGATAGGATCACGGGCAAGCAGCAGGTCGAGCGCCAGCTTGGGATCAGCCATGCGGCCGGCAGCATTCAGACGAGGGATGAGCGAAAACGACAGGCCGTCGGCCGTAATGGTAGAAAGGTCGGCCTTGGCAAGTGCGGCAAGCGCGATATAGCCGGGACGGGCCGTCACGCGCATCTGCTGGATGCCCTCGGCGACCAGTGCGCGATTCTCGGGCGTGAGCGGCATCATGTCGGACACGGTGCCCAGCGCCGCGACCTCGATCAGCGAACGCCAATACGACGGCTTGCCCAAACGCTCGCCCAGGACCTGCACCAGCTTGAGTGCCACGCCGGCACCGGCAAGCTCGCGCGAGGGGCCCTCGTCCTCGAGCTTGGGGTCGGTCAGGGGCACGCCCTGCGGCACCTGGTCGGAGGGCTCGTGATGGTCCGTGACCACCAAATCGATCCCCAGGCTCTCCAGATAGGAGACTTCTTCCTTGGCGGCAATACCGTTATCGACGGTCACGATCAGCTGAGGGCGAGCGAGCTCGTTAACGCGGTCGAGCGCCGCGCGCGAAAGACCGTAGCCCTCGTCAAAGCGATGCGGAATAAACGGCGTGACATCGGCGCCAAACGTGCGCAGTGCCTCGGTCAACAGGCAGGTCGACGTAATACCGTCAACGTCAAAATCGCCAAAGACCGCAATGTGCTCGTGGTTGCAAATAGCACGCTCGACGCGGTCGGCAACGACCGACATGCCCGGGATAATGAGTGGGTCGGCCCAGTCGCGATCGAGCGAAGGCGTCAAAAACAGCTGACCTTCTTCGATGGATGTAATGCCGTGCGCGACCATAATACGCGCCACCAGCCCGGGAATGCCCAGGCCAGCCGAAAGCTCCTTTTCGAGCTCGGGGTTTTGCTGAGCGACCGCCCAGCGATGCGTCGTCTTAAGCGATGACATAGGCACCCACCCCCGATAGGGGCAGGTCGCCGCGATACCTCTCACGGTTCATAGCGATGAGTCCTCTGTGTATGCCCGCTTCGGCAGGCAGATCTGTTGAACGGATTTATTATACCGTGCGGCACGGACGCAGAGCCTCGCAGCACGCCGTGGTTTCGGTAAACGATGCCGGTAATAGCCTCGAAATAATCGAGCGTTTCTGACGCGCGGACGCATGCGAGCGTCTAGCATATCCATTCAAACCGGATTCACGAGCAAAGGGAGTCACAAGAGCATATGAAGCAATGGGTTGGACTGGGTAAATTTCTCGCGGGGCACATGCAGGTCATCGTTCCGATTTGCGTGACGCTCGGCGTGCTCTTTCCCCAGCAGATCGGCGTGCTCAAGCCCATCGTTCCCGCCCTGTTTGCCTTTATGACGTTCCAAGGTGCGCTCAGCAACACCTTTCACCAGGTGGCCGAGGTGTTCCGCCGTCCCCTACATTTGATTTTGGCGTTATTTGTCTCGGCCGTGCTCATCCCCATCGCGGCGTATGCCATGAGCTCACTGTTCTTTGGTTCCAACCCAAACCTTGTCTGCGGCATCGTGCTCGAGTACAGCGTACCCGTGGCAGTCACCGCCTTTATGTGGATTAGCATGTTCGGCGGCAACGGCCCGCTCGCGCTCACCATCATCCTGACGTCCTCGGTCATCTCACCTGTGACGATTCCTCTTACGCTCAAGCTCCTGCTGGGCGCCACCGTCTCGATCGACGTGCCGAGCATGATGCAGAACATGGCCTTTATGATCGCCATCCCCGCCGTGCTCGGCATCGTGATCAACGAGCTCACGCGCGGATGGGGACACGAGAAACTCTCCCCCGCGCTTTCGCCCGCCTGCAAGTTCATGATGATGGGTGTCATCGCGTCCAACTCCACCGCCATGAGCGAGTACGTGCTGCACATGAATGTTGAGCGCTTGGAAGTCGCCCTCTTTATTTTGGTCTTCGCCATCAGCGGCTTTGTCGTCGGTTTTCTGGTCGCCCGTGCGTTGCATCTGCCGTATAGCGAGACGACCACCATGTGCTTTACCTGCGGCATGCGCAATATCTCTTCGGGCGCCGTCATCGCCACACAGTATTTTCCCGGCGAGGTCGTGTTCCCCGTCATGTGCGGCACGCTGTTTCAGCAGGTGCTGGCCTCGATTATCGGGCACCTCTTTGAGCGCCTAACCGACGAGGAGCGCGCCAAACAGCGCAAGCGGGTCAAGGCCGGGCGCGACGCGATGGCACGCTAGGCAGCACACTTTTCGCAGGCGCTCGCCTTGCTACGCGAGCGTTTCCAGATGCGCACGCAGGCGCTCAGCATCGGTATCGAGCGTGGTCTCGGCATTGACCTGGGCCAAACGATAGCCCACAAAGTAGGGCGATACCACCCAACGTGGCAACGCCTTGGCAATGGTCCGGCCGTTCATGTGGTAGAAGAACAAGTTGTACGACTCCGCGCGACCGCCGTGGTGTTCGTGCAGGATATAGCGCAGGGCCACCTGAATCGCATCGACAAACAGGTCCGCTTCGGCTTGATCGCGGACGTCGTCGCTGGCGGCGATTCCCTGTGGAGCCGAGACGTTGACCTCAAAGAATCCCATGATCGGCTCGGTTGAAATGTTGACCGCAACCCTCCCGTGTCGCCAAACATCGATGCCTTCGAAGTTGGCGGGGGCTAGTGCTGCATAACCGTCCTCCCGCTCCAGGCCCACAATCTGCATGTGCGGATGGACGAGGCTGCCGCCCGAAAGCGGGCCTTTGTTCTTGTACATGAGCACACTGCGGTACTGTTGGGAATCGATCATCTGCTGCCAACAGCCCAGGGCAAACCTCATCACATGATGCAGCTCGTCCGGTTCATAGGTCACCAGGTCGGCGTCGTGATTGGCCGACTCGATCAATACGGTCTGACGGGTGGCCCGCAAGGTCTTGAACTTATTCTCGAGCCAGATGCAGTCACCATCGCGCTGGATGATGTTGGCGAGCCCCTCCGTGTCGCAAAAGGGGCACGCGGTGCCAGGGCGACGATTATCGTCGGGCTTGCCGCTCGCCTGCCGAACGTCAAATACCAGCGCCACGGGTTATACCTCCAGTGGCACGATCTTGGTGCCATGGAGCTCGGAGACGCCTAGTGCCGCCGCGACCGCGTCGCGATTTGCCGTAGTGATGCCGCCGCCGGGAAGGATGGTCAAACGATCGCCCGCATACTCGATTAAACGAGCCAGGTTTTCGAAGTTGTCCTCGATCGGCGTACTGGCAGCGCCACCGTGCGTCAGAATGCGCGTGACGCCGCAGTCGGCGAGCGTGTCAACGGCGTCCAGCTGAGCTTCGGGCGAGAGCTGGTCAAATGCCATGTGGAAGGTGATGTCAAGGGACTCGCGCTTGCACTCCTCGGTCGCGCAGCCCGTAGCCATAACGAGGGCGCCGAGGGTGAGCTCGTCGAGCGCCCAGCCGCCGGCACAGGGCTTGCAGCAGCCAAAGACCAGGCCGTCAACGCCAGCGCTCACAGCAAGGCCCAGGTCCATCTCCATCATGCGCAGCTCGTCCTGGTTGTAGTGAAAGTCACCGCCACGCGGGCGAATCATGCACATCACTCGCGCGTCATGCTCGTGAGCATAGCTGACCGTAGTGCTGATAACGCCGGCCGAGGGCGTGGTACCACCGACGGCAAGGTTGTCGCACAACTCGATGCGCTTAGCACCGGCATCGATAGCCGCCGGCACACGCTCAAAGTTCTCGGCACAAAACTCGTACAGCATAGATAGCCCCCAGGAGACATTTCGATTTCCACACGGCATTGTCGCACGTTAAATAGCAACCCGCACGATGGAACAAAACCTTGACAAGGAGTGTCCCAAAGTGCCGGCACATAAGGAACGTCCCCAGGTGCCACCTTGAGCGATGGGTACTCATTTAAGTACGTCCCCAATGAGTACCCGCAGGGGACAGACAGACCGGACTCCCTATACGACAACTGTTGACATCATATACTATGTGTCATATAGTAGGTGTTACACAGTATACTACGAAAGGAGGTGTGCGGATGGAGGCACAGATGAAGCGCGGCTTCCTCGAGGCCTGCGTACTCGCGGCCGTCTCGGGCGAGGAATCCTACGGCTATCAGATCGTGAAGGACGTGCCCGCGAGCATGGGGCTCACGGAGTCCACGCTCTATCCGTTGCTCAAGCGCCTGGAGAAGGCGGGGTGCATCACGGCGCGCTCCGCCGAGCACAACGGGCGGCTGCGAAGGTACTACCGCATCACGGACACCGGGCATGAGCGTATCGCCGAGTTCCTCGCCGAATGGCCATCCGTGCAGGAGATCTACCGTTACGTGAAGGGAGCGCACCATGACGCGCGATGAGTTCTTGAACCGGCTGGGCGAGCTTCTGGCCTGCCTGCCGGCAGATCAGGTAAAGGAAACGCAGGAGTTCTACGCGGAGGTCATCGCCGACCGTATGGAGGACGGCATGACGGAGGCCGAGGCTGTGGCCGCCATGGGCACGCTCGGTGAGGTCGCCGAGGCAACGCTCGACGAACTGCCCGCCGTGCCGCGCGCAATTGCGAGGACCAAGCGCAAGAGCACGGCGCTTCTATGGGCTGCTGCTCGCGTTCGTCACCGTTGCCGCTACGGTCTACATCTGCATTTGGGTTCTTGCGCTCTGCGTGTGGATCGTGGCCGCGGCATTCGGGGGCGCGGGCGTGGTGGGGCTCCTGTTCGCCGTGGACGGCATCATTATCGTGCATGTTCCGTACGTTTTAACCTCGATGGGAATGGGATTCGCTTCCATCGGTGTGGCGCTTCTCGCGGGAGCCGGCGCCTGGACGGCGTCCAAGCAAATCGCGCGCCTCTCTGCCCTTTGGGCGAAGAAAGCCGTTTCGCCCTTCTGGAAAGATCGAGGCAATAAGAGCCGCAGGGTCGCTGAAGCGGCGCCGCTCACGGCATAGGAAGGAGTGCAAACATGTCCAGCGTAAAAAAGATTTACCTTGCCGTAGCGGGTGGGCTTGTTGCCACGGGGCTCGTCCTGGCTGCTATCGGATTTGTAGCCTCCGGCTTTAACCTCGCTGTGTTCAACACACAGATCGACCTGCGCGATGACACCATCATTCTGGGTGGTGTTGAAATAGACGACCCGACAGGACTTCCACTCATCGAGCAGCTTGCCGAGGTTGGCGAGATCCATATTGGATCTGCAACGACTGGTTCGTCTTCTCCTCGCACATGATCGAGCTCGTAGCAGCCATCCCCCTTCGGGCGCACCACGACGGGCGTGAGCACGCCGCGCTCGGAGCCTTTTTGCGAGACCTTCCGTCACGCTCTTCCTGCGTGGTGAACCGGTCATCGACCGACGGGAAGCTGATGGAAATCTCTCGACTTCGGGCCAATCCCGAAAGGCTGAGGAGATGTCGAGCATGACCTCATGACGGGGATGGCCCGGCGGCAATGCCGGGCCGCCCTCGGCAGCCGAGACTCCCCGCCCCGGCCCCGGGCAAGGGGCCGTCCCTTGCATCTCCATCCCGGTTGCGAAAGAGCCGAGAAGTGGCTGCGCCTACGAGGGGATCTCCCTCGGGATGAACCGCGACGCGACCAGGCCGGCGACGGCCGCCACGCACACCGCGCCGAACACCCCAGCCGTACCCGCGGCGGTCGCGGCGGGGGCAAGCATGCCGCACGCCGCAGTCGAGACGGTGCCGCCGAAGCCCCTGAAGAACATGGCCATGGAGG
>CAKUHM010000030.1 GCA_934655835.1 uncultured Collinsella sp.
AGCGCGTCCTCGGACATGAAAGAACCCCCGCTGCGCACTTTGTGCGGCGGGGGTTCTTTCATCCTGCGGAATGCGCTGGGAAGTTACCCCATGCGGGAAGCTGCGGAGTCTTTGCTGCGCTCGAGTAGGCAACCCAACATATATATCTGAATTTGGATGTGATGGGCACTTTGTTGTTAGGCGCTTTGAGATGCGGGTGACGCTTTGGGATGCGTGGCGCCTTGGGGTGGGGCGGTGCTTTGGGATGAGAGGCTTGCTTAGTTGAAGAGGGGTTGTATGGCTGATAGGTAGTCTTTGGCTACGTCGGCTTTGTTTGCTTCGAAATTGTGCCAGGCCCACCATTGGACTGTTCCTACGAAGCTTGAGGCTATGTGGTGCAGTAGGAAGCTTCGGTCCATGGTGGCGGCGGGGCCGTTTGGGTCGGTAGGAACGGTTTCGGCTGCTCGGGACATGATGGTCTTGCGCAAGCAGTCGGCGAAGACGCGTGAGCCGGCTCCTGCTACCAGGGCTCGTACGCCTTGGCGACGCTCCCAGAGGTTGTTGAGGATGTGCTCGACTTGCACGAGCGGGTCGTCGAACGGCGTGCCGTCATCGTCGAGGGCGTGGGCGCAGATGTCGCTCACGAGCTCTGCGAGTAGGTCGTCTTTGCTCTTGAAAAGGCCGTAGAACGTCGCGCGGCCCACGTTGGCACGCGCGATGATGTCGCCGACGGTGATCTTAACGTAGTCTTCCTCGCGAAGGAGCTCGGAAAACGCCGTGACTATAGCGGCGCGGCTTTTGGTTTTGCGAGCATCCATTCTTACGCGTCCACGTGGACGAGCAGGCAGCGGAGCGTGCCCGAGCAACCCTCGTAGGGGCGCTTGCCTGCGCCGTAGCCTACAGCTTCGATGCGATAACGGGCCGGCAGGTGCTCGGACGTGCGCAGTGCGGCGACGATGGCGGCGCCTGTGGGTGTCACGAGCTCGCCGGCGACCGGTGCGGGCGTGAGGGCGATGTTGCCCGCCTGGCACAGGTTGACGACGGCGGGCACCGGGATGGGCATAAGGCCGTGGGCACAGCGGATGGTGCCGTGGCCCTCGGAGAGCGACTCGACCACAATATCCTCGATGCCCAGATCATCGAGACAGATGGCGACCGAGCAGACGTCGACGATGGAGTCGACGGCGCCTACCTCGTGGAACATGACGGTCTCGGGCGTTTTGCCGTGCGCCTTGGCCTCGGCGGCGGCGAGCGCAGTAAAGATAGCGAGCGCGCGACGCTTGGCGCCATCGCTCAGCTGCGAGCCGTCGATGATCTCGGTGACGTCTGCCAGGGAGCGGTGATGATGAGCGTGGTGGTGACCGTCGTGGTCATGGGCATGTTCATGCGTGTGCTCGTGGCAGTGGACATGCTCGTCCTCGTGATGATGTTCATGCTCGCCATGGTCGTGATGGTGGTGATGAGCGTGCTCGTGCGCGTGCTCGGCGGTCGCGTCGTTGCCGTAGAGCCAGGCCATGTCGTGGTCGTGATTCTCCAGCTCGGCTGCAAGCCGAACATCGAAGTCGTAGGCGTCGATGCCGTGCTTGTTTACGCGCGTCACGGCAACCTCAAAGCCGTCGACCGGAAGCGTGGCGAGCTGCTCGCGCAGATGCTCCTCGCTGGCGCCCAGGTCGAGTAGCGCTGCGACGGTCATGTCGCCGCTGATGCCCGAGGTGCCGTCGATGATAAGCGTGTGCTGATGGTTGGACATGAAATGCTCCTTAGCGGGCGCAGGGCGTGCCGGCGCTCAGATGATTGATAAGACTTGCCTGGTAGGCGGCTCCAAAGCCGTTGTCGATGTTGACGACCGAAACGCCGCTCGCACAGGAGTTGAGCATGGCGAGCAGTGCGGCCACGCCGCCAAAGCTCGCGCCGTAGCCCACGCTGGTGGGGACGGCGATGACCGGGCAGCTCACCAGGCCGCCGATGACGCTTGCCAGGGCACCCTCCATGCCGGCGATGGCGATGACCACCTGTGCCTGGGCAAGTTCCTCGGCATGAGCGAGCAGGCGGTGCAGGCCGGCGACGCCCACGTCGTAAAGGCGGTCGATCTCGTTGCCATAGAATTCGGCCGTCAGTGCGGCCTCTTCGGCGACGGGCAGGTCGCTCGTGCCGGCGCAGGCGACGACGATGCGTCCGTTGCCGGTGGGGGAGGGCGTGCCGCCCACGAGGGCGAGCTGGGCGTCCGGGACATATCCCAGGTCGATATTGTCATCAAGAAGCTCAGCGGTGCGCGCTGCCTTGTCGGCATCGAGACGCGTGACCAGGACGTGCTCCTGGCCTGCGTCGCGCAGCGCTTCGATAATGGCGGCAATCTGCTCGGCGGTTTTACCGGCGCCGTAGACAACCTCGCCAGCTCCCTGACGCACCCCGCGCGAAAGATCGAGCTGTGCAAAGCCCAGATCGGCGGTCGGCGCCGTTTGGATGCGCGTGAGGGCATCGGCCGGTGCAACGCTTCCGTCTGCCACGTTACTTAGCAATTGCTCAAGATCGCGTTTGTCCATATAAGTTCCCTTCGACGCTTAAAAGTGTAGCACGCAAAGGGCTATTTCCGAACATTAGAGCAAAATTGTTCGGAAATCTAATATGTCAGATTAGATGGGTTTGTGAGGCCAACTCGCTAGTCGCGCAGGATGATGTCCATGGCGAGCATCAGGTTGCGCTCATCGATGGCAAACGGGGCCGCCTCGCGCGTCTTGGGCTTGGCGCAAAACGCGATGCCGGTGCCTGCGGCCTGAATCATGGGGATGTCGTTAGCGCCATCGCCGATTGCTACGGTGTGAGCCATGTCGACACCGCACTCAACTGCCCAATCCAGCAGCTGGATGAGCTTGGACTCCTTGGTCACAATGTCGGCCGCCAGTTTGCCGGTGAGCTTGCCGTCCGCGACCTCCAGGCGGTTGGCCAGGCAAAAGTCAATGCCCGCGGCGGCTACGATCTTGTCGGCGACCTCGTGGAAACCGCCGCTCACCACGCCGACCTTCCAGCCCTTGCTGTGCGCCGAGCGCACGAGCTCCAGCGCGCCGGGGGTAAACGTCACGCGCTCAAAGGTGCGCTCGAACACGCTCTCGTCCAGGCCAGCAAGCAGCCCCACGCGCTCCTCGAGCGCCTGCTTAAAGTCCAGCTCGCCGCGCATGGCGCGCTCGGTGATCTGCGCCACCTGCTCGCCCACGCCGGCTTCCTCGCCCAGCAGGTCGATAACCTCCTGGTTGATGAGGGTGGAGTCGATATCCATAACAATGAGGCGTGCAGTCATGACGGGCCTTTCCAGGTGCTGTTTTATTGGGGCATATTGTCGCACGTGACGCGTACGGGCGGATGCCGCAGTGTGTCAATTGTTTCGTCTCCGTCAAGTCTTTGGGCAGGAGCCACTTTTTCGCGGTACATCGGCACAGGTGCGATAAGATAGAACGCCATGTCTGGCTGCGCGGTTTACGCAGGCTGGGCAAATCTGTACGACGCCGCCCGGAACGACACGGGGCGGCACAGATCCATAAAGGAGGATCACTGGTATGAGCCAGACCCGTCCCATCGACGAACATTCCATGCACACCCGTACCTGCGGCGAGCTTCGTCGCGAGAACGTGGGCGAAGAGGTTACCCTCACCGGTTGGGTGAGCCGTCGCCGCGATCACGGCGGCCTTATCTTCTGCGACCTTCGCGACCGCGAGGGCATCACGCAGCTCACCTTCGACCCCGAGCACTCCGACGGCGACGCCTTTAAGATCGCCGAGACCATGCGTCCCGAGTGGCCCATCAAGATCCACGGCGTCGTGCGCGCCCGTGGCGAGGAGACCACCAACACCAAGCTCGCGACCGGCGAGATCGAGGTCCTGACCGATCATGCCGAGGTGCTCAACACGTCCGTCACCCCGCCGTTCCAGATCGAGGACGGCATCGAGACCAGCGAGGACACCCGCCTGCGCTATCGCTATTTGGACCTCCGTCGTCCCGAGATGATGGCCAACCTCAAGCTGCGCTCCGACTTTACCTTTGCCATTCGCGAGGCGCTGCACAACCGTGAGTTCATGGAGGTCGAGACGCCCTCTCTGTTCAAGTCCACGCCCGAGGGCGCCCGCGACTTCATCGTCCCCAGTCGCATCCAGCCGGGCAACTTCTACGCCCTGCCGCAGTCCCCGCAGCTCCTGAAGCAGCTGCTTATGGTCGGTGGCGTCGAGCGCTACTATCAGGTTGCCAAGTGCTTCCGCGACGAGGACTTGCGTGCCGACCGTCAGCCCGAGTTCACCCAGGTCGATATCGAGATGTCCTTCGTGGACCAGAACGACGTCATGAGCGCGCTCGAGGAGGTCCTGTCCGACGCCTTCGGCCGCATGGGTGTCGAGATGCCCACGCCGCTGCGTCGCATGGACTACTGGGAGGCCATGGACACCTATGGCTCCGACAAGCCCGATACCCGCTATGGCATGCACCTGGTCGACCTGACTGACATCTTTGCCAACTCCAAGTTCAAGGTCTTTGCGACCGCCGCGAACGAGGAGGGCTCCGTCGTCAAGGCCATCAACGCCAAGGGCGCCGGTGCCTGGGCACGTGCCAAGATCGATAAGCTCGCCGGCGTGGCCTCCACGTTTGGCGCCAAGGGCCTGGCCTGGATCGCTTTCCGCGAGGATGGCTCCATCAACAGCCCCATCGTCAAGTTCTTCTCGGACGAGGAGATGGCGGCTCTGCGTGAGCGCATGAACGTCGAGCCCGGCGACCTTGTGATGTTCGCCGCCGGTCCGCGCCTGCTCTCTGACGAGATCCTGGGCGGCATGCGTTCCCACATGGCTAACGCGCTCGAGATCAAGCGCGAGGGCCACGACTTCCTGTGGGTCGTCAACTTCCCGCTGTTCCACTGGGACGAGGATCGCAAGGCCTATGCTGCCGAGCACCAGCCCTTTACCCTGCCGACCGAGACCGACATCGCCAAGATCGAGGCCGACCCGCTGGCAGCCGGTTCCTGCACCTACGACTTTGTCATGGACGGCTTTGAGGCCGGCGGCGGCGGTATGCGTATCCACAACGCCGAGATGCAGATGTCCATGCTCAAGCTCCTGGGCTTTACCGAGGAGCGCGCCGAGTCTCAGTTTGGCTTCCTCATGGAGGCCCTCAAGTTTGGTGCGCCCCCGATGGGCGGCTTCGCCCTGGGCCTGGACCGCGTGTGCATGCTGCTCACCGGCTCCGACTCCATCCGCGACGTCATGGCGTTCCCCAAGACGGCCAGCGGCTCCGACCTCATGTCGGGCGCCCCGAGTGCCGTTTCCGGCGCCCAGCTCAAGGACGTCAGCCTGCGCCTGATGTAGGCGAACGGCTTACATATTGCTTGCAACGAGGGAAGGACACGCGCCTTCCCTCGTTTTTTGTGCGTCAGGGCGCGTCTTGTTGACCCCGTGGGCAAAAAATGCCAAATATGAGTACTGCTGCAACGGGAGTAGCATATTTTTTGGCCCATTTCGGAACAAAATAAGGTGAAAATCAATTTATCTAACACCCTATAGGCATTGAATAGGGCCTTACAAGGTGCCGAAATTGCTCAAAATGGGCATTTCAGGCTCGATTTCGCTGTTACTAAATTGGTGGCAGTACTCATATTTGCCACTTTTTGCCCACGGGGTATCCGAAAGGGCCCTCGATAAGCATCTAACGGTACAATAACTACCACGTGGCTGGGTTTGCCGGCCGAATGTGCGATGCCGTGGGAGGGGACATGGTCGAGTTTACAAAGACGATTAAAGATCCGTTGGGACTGCATGCCCGCCCGGTTGCGCTGCTCTACGACATCATTGCCAAACATCGTAGCGACGTGTCAGTCAGTATCGGCGATCGCCACACGGATGGCCGCGACGTTATGGGCCTGATGGCCCTCTACGGCGAATGCGGCGAGGACATTGTGTTTCGCGTTTCGGGCGTGGACGAGGCCTCGTGCGTCACATCGATCAGAAACCTCTCGCTCTAACCTCAACAATGTGACAAGGGGGACAGTCCCCTTTGTTGCATAAATTGGTATGACAAGGCACCGCAAAGCGATGGTCTTTGCGGTGCCTCTTTTGTTTCGTATAGGAAACTTTTTCGAAAACTGAATGGGGACCCTTTCCAAAAAGTTAACCACGTGCTAGTTTACTAAAGCGAACATAGACGTGGTTAACTTTTACTGCGTCGATGTTGAGGACGAACTGACGTTAGGAGCTCACTCATGTCTTGCGGACCGCAGATGCCGGCCATGCCGCTTTCGATGGTAAAAGCAGGCGAAACCGTGCGCGTGTCTCGTGTAAAGGGCAACGAGGACATGAAGCACCACCTCAAGGACCTCGGCTTTGTCGAGGGTAGCGAGATTCACGTGGTGAGTTCGAGCGGCGCCAACATCATCGTCACGGTGCTGGGCGCTCGCTTTGGCATCGATTCCAAGGTTGCCATGCACATCATGACCGTCGGTTAGTCCGCAGCATTCTGTAAAAACTGAAAGGGGGACAAGCAAATGAAGACGTTGGGTGACGTTAAGGTGGGCGAGAGCTCTACCATCGTCAAGCTTCACGGTGAGGGCGCGCTGCGCCGCCACCTCATGGACCTGGGGCTCATCAAGGGCACTTCGTTCAAGGTCGTAAAGGTTGCACCGCTCGGTGATCCGGTCGAGATCAACGTGCGCGGCTACGAGCTTTCCATCCGCAAGGAGGAGGCCGCCGTCGTCGAGGTCCAGTAAAAGGGCCCGCGGCGCACATTTCTGCAGATAAAGTTAGGTTTTTCTAACTTAACGCAGCATCTTTGAAGCACACTATCCAGCCCGTGCGGAGAAAGCAGCGCGGGCACACAAGGAAGAAGGATTGAATGGCGGATTCTCAGATCCATGTCGCGCTGGCGGGTAACCCCAACTGCGGCAAGACCACGCTTTTCAACCTGATCACCGGCGCCAACGGCTATGTTGGCAACTGGCCCGGTGTCACGGTTGAGAAAAAGGAGGCCAAGCTCCTGAGTGACAAGAGCGTCACGATTACGGACCTCCCCGGCATCTACTCGCTTTCCCCCTACAGCCCCGAGGAACAGTGCTCGCGCGACTACCTCATGAGCGGCGAGCCCGATGTCGTCGTTCAGGTGGTCGATGCCACCAACTTGGAGCGCAACCTGTACCTGGCACTTCAGGTCATCGAGACCGGCCTGCCCGTGGTCGTTGCCCTCAACATGGCCGACCTGGTCGAGAAGAACGGCGACAAGATCGACACCGACAAGCTTTCCAAGAAGCTCGGTTGTCCGGTCATGATGATCTCGGCTCTTAAGAACAAGGGCATCAAGGAGCTCTTCGAGCAGGTCAAGAAGTCCGCTGCTTCCAAGGGCCAGGTGCCGGAGCATAAGTTCGATTCCTCCATCGAGGACGTTCTGGACCACATCGAGAACAACCTGCCGGCGAGCGTTCCCGCCAACAAGCGTCGCTACTACGCCGTCAAACTGTTCGAGCGCGATGCGGACGCCTGTAAGCTCATCAACCTCACCAAGGAGAAGGCCGCTCGCGTGGAGCAGCTGGTCGCCCAGTGCGAGCAGGACTGCGACGATGATGCCGAGTCCATCATCACCGGTGAGCGCTATGGCGTGATTGCCCACATCATCGATGAGTGCCTCACCAAGGCTCCGGCCAAGATGAGCACTTCCGAGAAGATCGACCGCGTGGTTACCAACCGTATCCTGGGCCTGCCGATCTTTGTGGTCATCATGTTCTGCGTGTATTACATCGCCGTTTCTACCTTGGGCGGTACGGTGACCGACTTCACCAACGACCAGCTCTTCGGTACCGACGGCTGGTATGTGCTCGGTCAGGGTCGCGACGCCTATGACGCAGCTGTTGAGGCTGCGGGCGACAATGCCGACTCGGTCGACCCGGCACAGTACGGCCCCTATGTCCCGGGTATCACTACCGTGGTGCACGACGCCCTCGTGGCGGGCGGCACCGAGGACGGTGGCCTGGTCGATTCGCTGGTCTGCGACGGCATCGTCGGCGGCCTGGGTGCCATCTTCGGCTTTGTGCCGCAGATGTTCCTGCTCTTTGTGATGCTGTCTTTCCTGGAGGACTGCGGCTACATGGCCCGCGTCGCCTTTATCATGGACCGCGTGTTCCGCCGCTTTGGCCTGTCCGGTAAGTCCTTTATCCCCATGCTCGTGTCCTCGGGCTGCGGCGTCCCCGGCGTCATGGCTACCAAGACCATCGAGAACGAGAAGGACCGCCGCATGACGGTCATGACCACCACGTTCATCCCCTGTGGCGCTAAGCTGCCGATCATCGCCCTGCTTATGGGTTCCATCATCGGCGACTCTTCCACCACCGCTGCGTGGATCAGCCCGCTCTTCTACTTCCTGGGCGTCTTTGCCGTCATCGGTTCGGGCCTGATGCTCAAGAAGACCAAACTCTTCGCCGGCCGTCCCACGCCGTTTGTCATGGAGCTGCCTGCCTACCACTTCCCGGCGATCCGTTCTTGGGCGCTGCATGTGTGGGAGCGCTGCTGGGCCTTTATCAAGAAGGCCGGCACGGTTATCTTCGCCTCCACCGTCGTGGTGTGGTTCCTGTCCAACTTCGGTAGCTACAATGGCGCCTTCGGCTTCCTGCCTGCCATGGACGGTATCCCCGAGGAGTTCATGGACTACTCCGTGCTCGCCATGCTCGGCAACCTGGTCGCTTGGATCTTCGCGCCGCTCGGCTTTAGCACCTGGCAGGCAACCGCGCTGACCGTCTCGGGCCTCGTTGCCAAGGAGAACGTCGTCGCTACCGCCGGCTCGCTGCTGTCCGTTGCCGACGCTGCCGAGACCGACCCGAGCCTGTGGACCGCGTTCGCCGGCATGTTCCCGACTATGGGCGCCTGCGTTGCCTTCGGCGCTTTCAACCTGCTGTGCGCCCCGTGCTTTGCCGCCATGGGCACCATCCGCAACCAGATGGACTCCGGCAAGTGGACTGCGATTGCCATCGGCTACGAGTGCGCCTTTGCCTGGGTAATCGGCCTGTTTATCAACCAGTTCTACAACCTGCTGGTCCTTGGGCAGTTTGGTATCTGGACGGTTGTGGCCATCGTGCTGCTGGTTGCGATGCTCTTCCAGATCTTCCGTCCCATGCCTAAGCATGTATGGACCGACGAGGACGAGACCAACACTGCTTCCGCCGCAGTTTCCGCTTAATTCCGAATAAGGATTAGCCCCTTTCCACGAGCCCGGGTGTCCCAGCGACACTCGGGCTTTTTGGTGGGGGAGATGTGGCGTTTCCGCAGATAAAACCGACCAAAATAAACCTGTCCCTTTTTGATATGTGGAGAATGGGGTAAAGTAAGCGGTGGTTAACTAGAGGAGGCTTGCTATGGCACCTATCGATATTGTTGTACTGGCTGTTATCGGTATTGCGTTTGTCGCCGTGTGCGTGCGCATCTACCGCAAGGGCACCTGCGCCGACTGCGCTCAAGGTGGCGTTTGCACGGGACATTGCTCCAACAAAAAGACCTGCGCCGCACTTAAGGGCGTAGACAAAATCGCCGAAGACTTGGGCCGCGGTATCAAATAAAGATCCAGGCATTCAGGCGCCCTGCGAGCATCCGTTCGCGGGGCGCTTTGCACATTTGGCGGCGAGCGCGGCGAGTTGAAGAGTGATTTTGGGGTATCGTTACCTGTACTGTTAATTGGCAACTTATCTATAACGGAGTAACCCCATGAGCGCTCGCGTAACCATGAAGGACATAGCCGCCGAGCTTGGCGTTTCCATCAATACCGTGCACAAGGCCCTGACGGGTAAGGCTGGCGTGAGCGAATCCGTGCGCTCCAAGGTGAATGCCAAGGCCGAGGCCATGGGCTACCATCGCAACACAAGTGCCTCGAGCCTGCGCCGCAAGGATATCAACCTGGTGTTTTGCCTGCCCCGCGCATCGCGCGAGGGAGCGTACTTTTTCCGTTACCTGTGGGAAGGCTGCAACCGCTTTGAGCAGGAGGTCATCGACCGGGGTATTACGGTTGAGCGCGTTGAATTTGGCGTGGGCGGCTACGCCGATGCGCTCGAGCAGATTGATGAGCGCCTGCAGGTAGGGGAGAAAATCGACGGTCTGCTTGCCTATGTTCCGGGCGATGACCGCGCGACCGAGCTTTTGAGGCAGATTGCCGAGGCGGGCGTGGCGATCGAGCTCGTCGACGGCGATCGCCCGCACCTCGATCGCCTGGGTGCCAGTTTGGCGGACTATTCCACGGCAGGCAGTCTTATGGCAGAGCAGGCGGCTAACCTGGTCCACGCTTCTGGGGCTGACGCCCGCGTGCTCCTGTTGGCGGGCGACCCTTATACCGACTCGCATTATCTGACCGCCCGCGCCTTTCATAATTACCTGCGCGAACACGATATTCCATGGCAAGTTGAGGACCTTGCCGGCGCCCATGCGCAAGTCAAACAGCTCGAGCGGGAGCTTGAGCAGCGCTTGAGTGCGCCGGATGCTCCCGAGCTCATCTGTAGCGTTTTTGCCGTTGGTTCCGAAGTGGTTGCTGACGCGCTTGTTTCGAGCGGCAAGGCCGGCAAGGTCATGGTGATCGGCAACGACCTGTTCCCCGAGAGCGCCCTGGCCTTACGCCGCGGCATTTTTACCAATATCGTCTATAAGGACCCGGTGAGCTTGGCCTACCGTGGTGCCAAGACCTTGGGCGAGTATCTGCTGTGGGGTAAAACTCCGGCGGAGCCCGTGCAGAAGGGTGCTGTGGAGATGGTGTTTGCCAGCAACGTCGACCGCTACTGCGAGCTTGCGGGAATTTAGCCGTTTAGTCAGGTACCCCCTCTTGCGACGTGCATTTTTTGGAGTATTCAGCAATGGCGTGTCCCGAAAGAGGCTAGGACGACTGTTTTAAGTGCCCCCGATGGCGTAATTCGCCATCGGGGGCACTTATTTATGCCGATTGGGCGCAATATGAGCATCAGATAGGGCTTCGAAGACGGTGCGCGGTGCGCTCCGATGCTGAATACTCCCAAAAATGCACGGCGGAACATGACCCACCTGGCCAAAGCGCTCAAGTTCGGTATTCGGGGACGCCTGCCAATTCGCAATACATACAAGTCACGGCTCCAGTAACCGTTGAACGGGCAAAATCGACCGTTCACCCCATGGTGGTTAGGTGAACGTTCACCTTTTAAGTCGCAATGAA
>CAKUHM010000031.1 GCA_934655835.1 uncultured Collinsella sp.
GCCAACGACATGAAGCTGCTCTCCGCCGTGATCGTCGCCGTGGCCCTGTGCGTACCCGTGGTTTGGGAGCGCTACAAGCTCCGCAGCTCCTATACGAAGGGAGATGAGGCAGATGCTTAAGCTCTCGCACGTCAAGAAGACCTTTAACAAGGGCACCGTCACCGAGAAGCGCGCCCTCACCGGCGTCGATCTCACCCTCAACGACGGCGACTTTGTGACCGTGATCGGCGGCAACGGCGCCGGCAAGTCCACGCTGCTCAACATGATCGCCGGCGTGTATCCGCTCGATTCGGGCGTTATTGAGCTCGACGGCAACGACATCTCGCGTCTGAGCGAGTCGCAGCGCGCCAAGTACCTGGGCCGCGTGTTCCAGGACCCCATGCGCGGCACCGCAGCCGATATGCAGATTGCCGAGAACCTTGCCCTCGCCAAGCGCCGCGGCCAGCGTCGCGGCCTTTCGTGGGGCGTCACCAAGGCCGAAAAGGACGAGTACGTCGAGCTGCTCAAGCGCCTGGACCTCGGTCTGGACACGCGCCTCAACGCCAAGGTCGGTCTGCTCTCGGGCGGTCAGCGCCAGGCACTCACCCTGCTCATGGCCACGCTCACCAAGCCGCGCCTGCTGCTGCTCGACGAGCACACCGCCGCACTCGACCCCAAGACGGCCTCTAAGGTGCTCAGCCTGACCGAGGAGATCGTCGACGAGAACCGCCTGACCACGCTCATGGTCACGCACAACATGAACGACGCCATCCGTCTGGGCAACCGTCTGATCATGATGCACGAGGGCCATGTGATCTACGACGTGGCCGGCGACGAGAAGAAGTCGCTCACCGTGGCCGACCTGCTGCAGAAGTTCGAGGAGGTCTCGGGCGGCGAGCTCGCCAACGACCGCATGCTACTAAGCTAACGACTTAGAAAACCACCACAAAGGGGAAAGGCACCTTTGTGGTGGTTTTTGTTAAGAACTAAGGAGACTGCCATGAAAAGACTCGTCCCCCGCCTTGCGTTAACCGTCTCGTTGTTTGCCGGCGCGCTCGCAGGCATCCCAAGCCTCGCTTTCGCGGGGAACCTGCCCGCCGCTATTGACGGCTCTGTGACCGTCATGCACACCAACGACATCCACGGCAGCTACAAGTACAGCTACAACGAAAGCAAGGGCACCGGCACCGTCGGCTTTGACGGACTGGCGGTTCTCTATAGCGCCCAGGGCAACGCCCCCGATCTTTTGCTCGATGCGGGTGATACCTTCCACGGACAGTCCTTCGCCACCATGAGCGAGGGCAAGAGCATCGCCGAGCTCATGGACACCTTCTACGCCGATGGCTACGACGCGACCACGCCAGGCAACCACGACTGGAGCTATGGCGCGGACAAGCTTCGCACCATGACCGGCTCCGGCACCACCAGCACACCCTTCGCCATGCTTTGCGCGAATGCAACGTCTGCCAACGGCATATGGAAATCAAGCTACATCAAGACGCTCAACCGCACCTGGGAGGACAGTGAAAGTCACTCAACGTTCGCCTACCAGATCAAGGTCGGCGTTGTAGGAGCCATGGATGAGTCGCTAGGTTCCTCGCTGCGCGCGGACCTGGTCGCGGGCACCAGCTTCTCGAGTGCCGCGAACGCCATCAATGCCGAGGCAGAGCAGCTGCGCAAGGAGGGCTGCGATGTTGTTGTGTGTATCGCGCACACGCTCGACGCCAAAACCTTTGCCACGCGGCTCCGTGGCGTCGATGCCCTTATCGCAGGCCATGAGCACATCAACCTTAACGAGAAGGTGACGGGAGCCGACGGCAAGACAATCCACGTTGTCGAGGCGGGCAGCGCCTTTGCCGAAGTGGGACTGCTTTCCGTCCCCTACGAGTACGACACCAAGGGCACCGAAAGCACCGACGATGACACGGTGGCGGTATACGCAGACAAAAGCGACGAGAAGCTCTATACCGCCAAGGATGTAAACGTTCTTTTGACCGATCCCAACAAGGGCTCCACCTATCAGAGCATCCTTGATGAGGTCCACGACAACAAGATCAAGCCGCTCGACGATGCCTTTAGCGCCGCATCGAGCGAGGTGCTCGGCACGAGCTCTACCAATTATTTCTACGGCGAGAACGCATCTGGCACGCACGGCTGGGAGATGGTGCGCACCACCGATTTCCGCCCCAGCAAGGAGGGCGACACCACCAAGGCCCAGACCATCGGACATGTGATCTGCGGCTCCTATCTTGACCTGACGGGCGCGGACCTTGCCATCGAGAACGCGGGCGGCATCCGCGGCGGCATCGCTGCGGGCGATGTGACCGCCGGCAACGTCATCGCTATCTCGCCCTACGGCAACACCGTGGAGACCTGGACCATGACCGGTGCGGACTTCCTGGCAGCGCTCGAGCACTCGCTGCAGATCAGCGACGGGTGCAATCACAGCTACGAGCTTCAGCAAGCCTACGTAGCGGCCGGCCACACCGAGCAGGAGGCGCAAGACATGTACAAGTGGCGCGACGACTCCGGCAGCGTCCTTTCCTTCGGCGGAATCAACGTGACAATCGATTGGACGCAGCCCGAAGGCAAGCGCATCGTGAGCGCCACGCTCACCAAGGATGGCAGCACGCTCGACCCCGCCAAGACCTACACCGTCGCCACCAACAACTACATCATCACCAACACGACCGACTTCCCCACCTTCGCAAACGCCACCAAGCACACCGAGTGGGGTACCTGCGAGTCAGCGCTAAGGGCGCTAATTGGGCAGAACGGCTGGGAGAGCAAGATGGCCTCGCTCGCGGGCACCATCAGCTTTGGCTCCGCTGCCGTGGACCCCACGCCCACACCGGCCCCGACGCCTGAACCCTCGCCTAAGACGGACGCGACGACCACGAAGGTCATCACCAAGAAGACGACCGGCAAGCTCGCCGCAACGGGAGACCGCACGCTAGCCGTGATCGGCGCATGCCTCATCGGCGGCATCGTCATCATCATTCTCGGCATTATCTGGAAGCGTCGACGCTAAGCTACACCGCCGGGCCTTGCAGCCCCGCCGCGTAAACCTTATATCGAGCACAGAAGCCCGTCCGAATTTGATCGGACGGGCTTCTTGGTGGGTATCATGGTTGGATGATCATGAGGAGGTTTCCCCACATGGAATTGTTTGAGCCAATTCTTCATTTCTTTGCACAACGATGGGTCCACAACATCATCTGGGCCGGTATCTTGGCCATCGGCACCGCCGTTGCCGCCAAAATCGCGTCCAAGACCCTGCACCACCTGCTTAACCGCGATGATAACCCGCTCCCAGCATCGAGCATCTTCATCAACATCGCGCGCGCCGTCATCTGGATGATCGGCGGCAGCTTTATCCTCGACAACTGTTTTGGCATCAACGCAAACGCCCTCGTCGCCGCTCTTGGCGTCGGCGGCATCGCCATCTCGCTCGGCTTTCAGGACACGCTGTCGAACCTTATCGGCGGTATGCAGGTGACCTTTATGGGCATTATCAAACCCGGCGACAATATCGAGGTCGGCGGCGTGTCGGGCGTGGTCCAAGATATCACCTGGCGTCACACGACCATCGAGGACGCCTGCGGGCAGACCATCATTGTGCCCAACTCCAACATCTCCAAGAACACGCTCGTGCATCTGATGCCCTTTGGGCGCGTGGCCGTGCCCGTTGCCGTAAAGGACACGTCTAAGTGGGCCTCCCTTGACGCGCTGGCAGACGAGCTCACGAGCGCCACCAAAACGGCCGTCTCGCCCATCTCGGGCTTTGACAAGGAGCCCTATGTGCTCTTTAGCGAGATCGGCGACTTTGGCATCAAGGGAAAAATCATCTTTATCGTCAGCGACGATAGCACCACTTTTACGGCAGCCGACGCCTGCATTCGTGCCATCGCCCCCATCATCGCCTAAACCACCACAAAGGGGACACCTTTGTGGTGGTTTCGCATCGTGGTACCATGGTTCATATCGTTGTTTAAACGACTAAGGGAGTAGACACCATGGAAGAGGCCTATCGTCAAGCACGCAAGCGCGGCGAGCAGGGGCGTCGACGCGCCATCAGCCAAAGCGAGCACCCATACCTTACGGACCTCGATAGCTTGGTTGCTCAGCTCCCCTTAGGTCAGCGAGAGAATGTCGGCCTAAGGGATATTCCGCTCGAAATGGTCGTCGGCACGGTTACTAAGGGCCGTCAGTCTGCCTTTTCGTGCAACTTTATGCCCCTGCTGCCGTTTAACACCGAGTTCGCCCGCAAGTGGTCCAACCTCTACGACATCCAGGTGACCGAGGGCTATCGCGACCCCATCATCGTCACTGAATTCATGCATCGGTTTTACGTCCAAGAGGGCAACAAGCGCGTCAGTGTCCTCAAATTCCTGGACGCCCCGACGGTTTCGGCCAAGGTCACCCGCCTCTATCCCGGAAAATGGGATTCCGTCGAAAGCCGCCTCTATGGCGAGTTCTGCGCGTTTTGGCGCGTCTGCCCCCTATACGAGATCGAGTTCTCGCGTGAGGGAAGCTACGAAACGCTCGCCAAGATGCTCGGCCAGAACCTTATCGAAAAATGGCCGCAGAAAAAGGTCGACTACCTGCGCCATACTTTCCTGCTCTTTAAGCGCGCCTACCTGCGCGCCGGCGGCGACCATCTGGACATTACGCCCGCCGACGCTATGCTCGTTTACCTCAACGTGTACAACCAAGACCGCCTGCTGGACACACCGACGGACATCGTCGTAAACCGTCTGTGCAAGATTTGGCGCGAGTTGGTCATTGCCGGCAAAAGTGATGAGGAGAAGGTCGATCTTGTCGAGGCACCGAGTGTCGATGAGGAAGAGGCGCCCGCCAAGTCCACCTCCGGCGTGCTCAACTTCTTTATGGGCAAGACCGTCTACTCTGCCGCCAACCCTCTGCGCATCGCCTTTATCCATGAGTTCCCCTGTGCGACGTCGAGCTGGGACAGCCTGCACGACCAAGGGCGTCAATATCTCGATGAGCACTTTGGCGGTATCGTGCGCACCGAGGCGTTCGAGGACTGTCACAATCCGGACGTGTTCTACGCCGCCGTGGAAACGGCTGTCAAACACGGAGCTAACGTCATCTTCTCGACCTCGCACCGCCTGATGGAATACACGCTCAGAGCTGCCGTTGAGTATCCCCAGATTCGGTTCCTTAACTGCTCTATCGGCCTTCCCCACCAAAGCGTCCGTTCGTACTTTGGCAAGATGTACGAGGCCAAGTTCCTCCTGGGCGCCCTTGCCGCCAGCATGGCGGACAACCACCGCATCGGCTACCACGCGTCGGTCTTCGCCTCGGGCGCACTCAGCGAGATCAACGCCTTTGCGATTGGTGCCTCGCTGCTCGACCCCCGTGCGCAAATTATCCTGACCTGGGGCGATGTGCCCGCTGGAGGTCTCGCCGAGGCCATGTGTCGCGAGGGCGTGAGCGTCATGACCGGCGCTGACATGTCAAAGTCGCTCGTAGACCCTACGGCTTACGGACTCCATCGCCTGGTCGATGGCAAAGTCACCGGCATCGCCATGCCCGTATGGAACTGGGGCCGTTACTACGAGCTCATCGTTCGCAGCCTGCTGCACGGCACGTGGGACGAGACCAGCGACGACAACCAAGTGCGCGCCGTCAACTACTGGTACGGCATGAGCTCCGGCGTTATCGACATCCGTTACGCTCCGGGCCTGCCCTATCAGACGCGCAAACTGGTGCAGCTGCTCCGCAACGGCATTGTCGAGGGCTCCATCAACCCCTTTGGCGGCGAGCTCCACAGCCAGAACGGCGTGGTACAGATCGAAGGCTTCCCTCCGTTGCCGAGCACGCAGATTGTTGAGATGAATTGGCTGGCGGACAACGTGGTGGGCACCATTCCGCAGCTCGACGATGAGCCGGGAGTTACCGCCCTATGAAAATCCTTGCCATAGCCGATACCGAAGAACGATGCCTATGGGAGTGCTTTCGCAAGGAACGCTTTGAGGGTGTCGACCTGATTCTGTCTGCCGGCGACCTGGACCCGGACTATCTTGAGTTTTTGGTTACGGTCATCAACAAACCACTCATCTACGTACGCGGCAATCACGATGACCGCTATGCACGTCATGCACCGGGTGGATGTATCTGCGTGGAAGACACCGTGTACACGTACCGAGGGATTCGCATTGCGGGCCTTGGCGGGTCCATGCGTTATCGCGACGGCGCCAACATGTACACCGAACGCGAGATGTCTAAGCGCATGCGTAAGCTGTCGCGTAAGGTTAGGATGGTCGGCGGGTGCGACATTCTGCTTACCCATGCACCCGCCGCCGGTATGGGTGATCTGGACGATCTGCCGCATCGAGGGTTTGAGTGCTTTAACACAGCGCTTGAGTCCTGGGGGGCCGACTACATGGTGCATGGACATGTACATCAGAGCTACGGCCCCGACTTTCAGCGGGAGCGCCAACACGCATGTGGGACGACGATCATTAACGCCTGCGGCTATACGCAGTTCGAACTCGACGAGACGCGCTACCCTATCCGCGGCTGGCAGGCAGCCTGGCTCAATTCGCAAACCATGCGCCGCGAGCTCAAACGCCACGACGCCATCGAGTCCTCAACCGCCAGAACACCCTGGTAACCACCTCAAAGGGGACACTGTCCCCTTCGTGTTGGTTTTACCCCGAGATAGCAAGAAACCCGGTCCTGCACGAGGCAGAAGCGGGTTTCTATAGCAATGCTTGCTTTGCTCAGGCAGTAACTAGCAGTTACTCAGCCAGGAAGTCGCGCTGGACAGCGGGATCGACCTTGACGCCAGGGCCCATGGTGGAAGACACGGAGATGGACTTGACGTACTTGCCCTTAGCAGAAGAGGGCTTGACGCGCAGGATCTCGGTGTACAGGGCAGCGTAGTTCTCGACGAGCTGCTGCTCAGAGAAGGACTTCTTGCCCAGGGGCACGTGGCAGATGCCGTAACGGTCGGCGCGATACTCAACGCGGCCGGCCTTGAGCTCGGAGACCATCTTGGCGACGTCCATGGTCACGGTGCCGAGCTTGGGGTTCGGCATGAGGCCACGGGGACCAAGGATCTTACCGATGCGGCCAACCTTGGCCATCATGTTCGGCGTAGCGATAGCGGCGTCGAAGTTGATCTCGCCCTTCTGGATCTGGGCGACGAGCTCGTCGGAACCGATGATGTCGGCGCCGGCAGCCTCGGCCTCGCGGGCCTTCTCGCCCTCGGCGAAGACGGCAACACGAACGGTCTTGCCGGTGCCGTGGGGCAGGGAGATGGAACCACGGATGTTCTGGTCAGCCTTACGAGTATCGATGCCCAGACGGAAGTGGGCCTCGACGGTCTCGTCGAACTTGGCGGTGTCGAGCTCCTTGATGAGCTTGGCAGCCTGAAGGGGGGTGTAGAGCGTGGCGCGGTCGATCTTCTCGGCAGCGGCGTTATAGCTCTTACCATGCTTAGCCATGTGCATTACCTCCTGTGGTTAAACGGGCGTGAGCCCTCCCACATCGTATCGTGTGCCCTATTGCACACATATAACGGGCGCCCCGGTCGGAGCACCCGTCATTACCTAAAGAAATCGCTACTCAGCGATGGTGACGCCCATGGAGCGGGCGGTACCGGCGATGATCTTCTTGGCGGCGTCAATGTCGTTGGCATTGAGGTCCGGCATCTTGATCTCGGCGATCTTGGTGAGCTGCTCCTGAGAGAGCTGACCGACCTTGTCGGCCTGGGGCTTAGCGGAACCAGACTTGAGGTTCAGCTCCTTCTTGATGAGGTGAGCCGCCGGCGGGGTCTTGGTGATGAAGGAGAAGGACTTATCCTCGTAGACAGAGATCTCAACGGGGATGATGTCGCCCTTCTTGTCCTGCGTCTCGGCGTTAAAGGCCTGGCAGAACTGCATGATGTTCACGCCAGCAGCGCCCAGGGCGGGGCCGACGGGAGGAGCGGGGTTAGCGGCACCAGCAGGAATCTGGAGCTTAATGACGTTGGCAACCTTCTTCTCAGCCATGGTCATTCCTTTCGAATCACGAGTGTGAAGTACTTGCTATATCGTAAGCACGCACGTGTTAGAAGCACTCCTGAGATGAGCAGTCACAGAAGAAGCACGCTCGCGCGAACGGACGAAAACTTAAGCGATGACAGCGACCTGGTTAAAGTCGAGCTCGACCGGCGTCTCGCGGCCAAAGATCATCAGCGTGACCTTGAGCTTGCCAGCCTCGGTGTTAACCTCGGAGACCTTGCCATCAAAGTCGGTAAGCGGGCCATCGGTGACGCGGACGGACGTGCCGACCTGAATATCAACCGAGGTGCGCTTGGGCGAATCGCCCTTACCGGGACGACGAGTCATCTTGTTGTACTCGTCGCGGGAAAGCGGAGCGGGCTTGCCGTTGCCGCCCAGGAAACCGGTGACGCCAGGCGTGTTACGAACGCACGTCCAAGCATCGTCATCCATCTCCATGCGGACCAGGACATAACCCGGAAAAATCTTAGAATCCTTGGTCTCGCGCTTGCCACCCTCTTTAATCTCGGTGACGCGCTCCATAGGAATCTCGATATCAAAGATACGGTCCTGCATGCCCATGGTCTCGATGCGATGCTCGAGATCGGACTTAACGCGGTTCTCGTATCCAGAGTAAGTGTGAACGACGTACCAACGCTTAGACATGGTTTAGCCCCTCAATCCAGAGAACAGAGCAAGAGCCTCGCCAAAGCCAGCATCGAGCAGAGCGATGACGACGCCGACGACGATCAGAGAAGCGCAAACGACGACCGAGTAGTTCACGAGCTCCTTCTTATCGGGCCACGTGACACGCTTCATCTCGGACTTGACCGAAGCGAAATACTTCTTGGTGCGGGCGAAGAAACCAGGCTTCTCGTTCTTCTTGGACTTCGCAGCCTTCTCGTTCTTCTTGGCAACGGCCTTCTTGGCCTCAACCTTGGAGTTGGCGGCAGCGTTGTTGGCAGGTGCCGGCTGCTGAGCCTTCTTCTTGTTCTTCTTGTTGGCCATTTGGGTTACCTCCGCGCAATGCGCTTATACATGAGTAAACCGTAAGCCCCCAATTGGGAGCTTACGGAATAATGACTGGCACGCCAGGAAGGACTCGAACCCTCAACACTCGGTTTTGGAGACCGATGCTCTACCAATTGAACTACTGGCGTATATGACTAGAGACTAGCGAGTCTCTTTGTGCAGCGTGTGGTGACGGCACCAGGGGCAATACTTCTTGATCTCCATACGATCAGGCATGGTCGACTTGTTCTTGGTGGTCGTATAGTTGCGGCGCTTGCACTCAGTGCACGCAAGAGTAACTAGAGTACGCATGTATCCTGAACCTTTCATTTCCGCCCCGTACGGGCACGAGTTGTTACTTTATCAGCTCCACGTAAGTGCTGTCAATGAAAACCTCGAGTCAATTGGTTCTCGGTGGATCCATTCATATTTGTAACACATCAATGAAGCCATCGAGAGCTAATCGACGGTGCATCCAGGACCATTATCGATCCTCTCGACACCAGCAACGGCTCAATATCCATTGCAGAAAAGAACCCGGCACCCATATAAGTGCCGGGTTCTCTAAGTCAGCTATATCAAAGAGCTAATTTACTCAATGATCGTGGAGACGATGCCCGAACCGACGGTGTGGCCACCCTCGCGGATAGCGAAGCGCAGGCCCTCCTCCATGGCGATCGGGTGGATGAGGTCGCCCTCGATGGTGATGTGGTCACCAGGCATAGCCATCTCGGTGCCCTCGGGGAGCTTGACCGTACCGGTAACGTCGGTGGTACGGAAGTAGAACTGAGGACGATAACCATCGAAGAACGGGGTGTGACGGCCGCCCTCCTCCTTGGTCAGAACGTAGATCTCACCGGTGAACTTGGTGTGCGGGGTAACCGAACCGGGCTTGCAGAGAACCTGGCCGCGCTCGATGTCCTCGCGCTTGATGCCGCGGAGCAGCAGACCGACGTTGTCGCCAGCCTCGCAGAAGTCCATGGACTTACGGAACATCTCGATACCGGTAACGACGGTGTTCTGGGTATCCTTGATGCCGACGATCTCGACGGGCTCGTTGAGCTTGAGCTCACCGCGCTCGACACGGCCGGTAGCAACGGTACCACGGCCGGAGATGGTCATAACGTCCTCAACGGCCATCAGGAAGGGGAGGTCGTTGTTACGAGCAGGCGTCGGGATGTACTCGTCGACAGCGTTCATGAGCTCACGAATGGCGTCCATCCACTTGGCGTCGCCCTCGAGAGCGCCCAGAGCGGAACCACGGATGACGGGGATGTCGTCGCCGGGGAAATCGTACTCGGAGAGGAGCTCACGGGTCTCCATCTCGACGAGGTCGATGAGCTCGTCATCGTCGACCATGTCGCACTTGTTCAGGAAGACGACGATGTAGGGAACGCCGACCTGACGGGCGAGCAGGATGTGCTCGCGGGTCTGAGCCATGGGGCCGTCGGTAGCGGCGATGACCAGGATAGCGCCGTCCATCTGAGCAGCACCGGAGATCATGTTCTTGACGTAGTCAGCGTGGCCCGGGCAGTCAACGTGAGCGTAGTGACGGGCAGCAGTCTCGTACTCGACGTGGGAGACGGAGATCGTAATGCCGCGCTCGCGCTCCTCGGGAGCCTTGTCGATGTTCTCGAACGCAGTGAAGTCAGCCTTGCAGCCCTCGGTCTCGGAGAGAACCTTGGTGATGGCAGCGGTCAGCGTGGTCTTGCCGTGGTCGACGTGACCAATGGTGCCGATGTTAACATGCGGCTTAGTGCGCTCAAACTTCTCTTTGGCCATAAAGCCCTCCTCTTAACAGGTCGTCCCCGGACGGGACTTTGCCTTTATACCATAGTGGCCTCTCAACATACTATTGAGAAGCCACCGTGTTACCTATGGTAGCGGTGACTGGATTCGAACCAGTGACGCCACGGGTATGAACCGTGTGCTCTAACCAACTGAGCTACACCGCCGGATGGAGCCTGCAACCAGACTTGAACTGGTGACCTCTTCGTTACCAACGAAGTGCTCTACCGACTGAGCTATACAGGCACTTGACGGGTGGGAGCTATAGGATTCGAACCTATGTAGGCAGAGCCAACGGGTTTACAGCCCGTCCCCATTAACCACTCGGGCAAACTCCCAATCGTTCAAGTAT